>NZ_JBJHAH010000008.1:0-147883 GCF_054050915.1 Modestobacter sp. SYSU DS0875
CCCCCCCCCCCCCCCCCCCCCCCCCCCCCCCCCCCCCCCCCCCCCCCCCCCCCCCCCCCCCCCCCCCCCCCCCCACCCCCCCCCCCCCCCCCCCCCCCCCCCCCCCCCCCGCCCCCCCCCCCCCCCCCCCCCCCCCCCCCCCGGGCAGCCCTCAGGGCTGCACGTGCCGCAGGGCGAAGGACAGGGCGACCTCGACCTGGCGGATGGTCTCCTCGATGACCAGGGAGCCGTGGCCGGCGTCGAAGCGGTACACCTCGTGCGGCTTGCCCTTCTCCGCCAGCGCGTCGATGTAGTTGTCGATCTGCCGGATGGGGCAGCGCGGGTCGTTCGCCCCGGCGACGACCAGCACCGGCGCGGTGACGTCGTCGACGTAGGTGATCGGCGAGGACCGCACGTACACGTCGTGGACCTCCTCCGGTGACCCGCCGAACAGCGCGCGGTCGTAGGCGCGCAGCCCCTCCATCTCGTCCTCGTAGGCGGCCAGGTAGTCCGCGACCGGCACCTCGGCGATCCCGGCGGCCCACCGGCCCGGCTGGGTGCCGAGCCCGAGCAGGGTGAGGAACCCGCCCCACGAACCACCGGTCAGGAGGGCGCGGGCCGGGTCCACGACGCCCTCGGCGACCAGGGCGTCGAAGACGGCGGCGACGTCCTCCAGCTCGGTCAGGCCGGGCCGGCCGGTCAGGGCGTCGCGCCACTGGCTGCCGTAGCCGGTCGAGCCGCGGTAGTTCACGTGCACCACCGCGTAGCCGGCGTCGACGTAGGCCGCCCGGCGAGCGCGGTAGGAGTCGTCGTCCTGCGACTCGGGGCCGCCGTGCACCAGGAACGCCGTGGCGTACGGGCCCTCCCCGGCCGGCCGGACCAGCAGCGCGTGCACGTCGCCACCCGGACCGGGCACCCAGCGGTCCTCGACCGGGTAGGCGGCCGGCGGCGCCTCGCCGGGCGCGGCCAGCACGACCGGGCCGTCGGCCCGGCGGATCACCGGCGGCAGTTCGGACGACGACCAGGCCAGCTCCACCGTGCCGTCGGGCCGCACCGTGGCCCCCCGGACGACGCCGCGCGGGGTGTCCAGCTGCTCCAGCGACCCGGAGCCGAGGTCGTAGCGGTACAGCTCGGTGCGGGCGGCGTGGTCGTGCCCGACCAGGAGCGCCGAGCCGTCGGGGTACCAGCCGGCGGTGACGTCACCGGGCAGGTCCAGCACCAGCTCGGTCTCCTCGCCGGTGGCGACGTCCCAGATCAGCAGCTCCTCGCGGCCCCGGCGCTCGTGCCCGACCAGCAGCCGCTGGTCGCCCGTCACGGGGGAGAAGCTCAGTGCGTGCAGCCCCCGGCCCTCGCCGTCCCACTTGTCGGCGACGACCGACAGGTCGCCGGTGCGCAGCACCCGCAGCGCCGGGTACCGGGGGTCGCCGTGCTCGGAGTGGGAGTACACGAGCAGCGCGTCGTCGCGGGACAGCGCGTCGACCGACGCGGGGTCCGGCGAGGTGTAGAAGACCGCTGGGGTACCGCCGGACGGCGCGATCCACAGCTCGCTGCCCTCGTCGGTGGAGCGGCCGATCGCGACCACGGTGCGGCCGATCTCCAGGCCCGCCGGGTAGGCCGGCCCCACCTCGGGGACGGCGACCTCGTCGGAGCCACCGGCGAAGGGCTGGACGCGCCAGACGCCGAACTCGTCGCCGTCGGTGTCGGCGAACCACCAGATCCGTTCGCCGTCGGGGCTGATCGTGGCCGCCAGCGTGCCGTTGGGCCGGTCGGTGACCTGCCGGTGGCCGTCGGTCTCCCGGTCCCAGGCGTACTGCTCGACGACCCCGCTGGCGTCGGAGGCGTACACGTTGCGGTGCGGCGCGTCCTCCGCCCAGTCCGGCAGGCTGATCCGCGGCGCACGGAAGCGGGCCTGCCAGCGGGCGGTGACCTCCGGCGGCAGGGCGGGGGCTGCGGAGGCGGGGCTGGCAGCGTTCTGCTCGTCGGTCACCGGGTCATCTTCCCCCGGCACCGACCACGGCCTCCGCGGCGGGCGCCCGGCCGGCGGGGGGCGGCTCCACGCCGGCGTCGCGGACGTCGCCGATCAGCTGCTCGAGCACGTCCTCCAGCATCACCACGCCGAGCGTCCGGCCGTCGGCGATCACCCGGCCGAGGTGCGCGCCGCTGCGGCGCATCGTCTGCAGCACCTCGGGCAGCGGTTCGTCGGCGGACAGCTCCACGAAGTCCTTGACGGCGCTGTCGGGCACCGGCTGGTCCCGGTGCGACGGCCCGGCGTCCAGCACGTCCTTGACGTGCACGTAGCCGGCGAGCGCGCCGTCGGGCCGGCGCAGCGGGTAGCGGGAGAAGCCGTGCTCGGCCACGACCGACTCCAGCTGCCGGGGCGTGGTCTCCCGGGGCACGGTGACCAGGTCGTCCACGGGCAGCAGCACCGACCGGGCGTCGTTCTGCTCGAAGGTCAGCGCCCCGGCGGCCAGCTCGCTGACCTCGGTGCCCAGCAGGCCCTCCCGCCGGGACTGGGTGATCATCGAGCGGATCTCACCGGCGTCGAAGCTGGCCGAGACCTCGTCGGTGGGGGTGACCCCGAACAGCCGCACGAAGCCGTTGGCGACGGTGTTGAAGAACCAGATGAGGGGCTTGAGCACCCGGACGAGCACGGCCAGCGGCGGGCCGAGGGCGATCGCCGCCCGGTCCGGGCCGGCGATGGTGATGTTCTTCGGCACCATCTCGCCCAGCACCATGTGCAGCACGGTGACCAGCGACAGGGCGATCACCAGCGCGATCGGGTGCAGCAGCGCCTCCGGTACCCCGGCGGCCTCCAGTGGCGCCTCGATCAGGTGGGCGACGGCGGGTTCCCCGATCGCGCCCAGACCCAGCGAGCACAGCGTGATGCCCAGCTGGGCGCCGGCCATCATCTGGCTGACGTTGTGCATCGCGGCCAGCGTCTTCTGTGCGCGCACCGACCCGGCCTCGGCGCGCGGCTCGATCTGGTCGGCGCGGGCGGAGACGAGGGCGAACTCGGCTGCGACGAAGAAGGCGTTGCCCAGCAGGAGCGCGACGAGGACCAGCAGGCTCAACCCGTCGTTCATGCCCGGGCCACCTCTCGCTCGGGCCGGACGGCGGTGGCGCCGGGCGGTCGTGCGGCGTCGTCGGGGCCCGCGTCGGCGGTGTCCTCGCCGTCCCGGACGGAGGTGGGCGTGGCCCGCAGCCGCGCGACTCGCCGCCCCTCGACCGTGTCGACGGTGAGGCGCCAGTCCTCGATCTCCACCGACTCGCCCTCCGCCGGGAGGTGGGCCAGCTGCTCCACGACGAATCCGGCGACGGTCTCGTAGCGCCCCTCGGGCACCGCGATGCCGGTGCGCTCGCGCAGCTCGTCGGGGCGCAGCAGCCCGGAGACCAGCCAGTCGTCCGCGACGCGCCGCAGCTGGCGCAGCGGCCGGTCCGTCTCGTCGGCGATCTCCCCGACCAGTTCCTCGACGATGTCCTCCAGGGTCACGATGCCGTGCGTGGCGCCCCACTCGTCGACCACCAGGGCCAGCTGCAGCCCCTGCTCACGCAGCAGGTCCAGCAGCGGGTCCAGCCGCAGCGACGACGGGACGGCGAGCACCGGCTCGGCCAGCTCCCCGGCGGTGCGCTCGAGCCGGTCCTCGTCGGGGACCGCGACCGCGTGCTTGACGTGCACCACGCCGGTCACCTCGTCGAGGTCGGCGCCGTAGACCGGGAAACGGGAGTTGCCCGACCGGATGGCGGCGTCGATGACGTCGGCCGCGGTCGCCGACGAGCTCAGCGTCCACAGCCGCGTGCGCGGGGTCATGACGTCGGTGGCGAACTTCTCCCGGAGACCCAGGGACCGCGCCAGCAGCCGGGCCGCGACGGGGGAGAGGTCACCCTCCTCGGCCGAGCGCCGGGCGACGGCGGCCAGGCCGTCGGCGTCGCGGGTGTCGTCGAGCTCCTCCCGGGGCTCGAACCCCAGCCGCCGCACGATCGCGTTGGCCAGGTGCTGGAGGGTGCGCACCACGGGGCCGGCCACCGTGGTGAACAGCCGCATCCCGGGGGCGACGACCGAGGCGGTCGGCAGCGGCCGGGCGATCGCCAGGTTCTTGGGGCCCAGCTCGCCGATGATCATCTGCAGGAACGTGGCCAGGAAGATGGCCAGCGCGATCGCGATCGGCGTCGTGGTGCTCTCCGGCAGCCCGAGGGCCGCCAGCACCGGTTCCAGCAGGCCGCCCAGGGCCGGCTCGGCGAGGAAGCCGACGACCAGCGTGGTCAGCGTGATGCCGAGCTGGGCCGCGGACAGCTGGGTGGACAGCCCCCGCAAAGCCGTGACGACGCCCGCAGCGCCGGTCACGCCGGCCTCCGCGGCCTCCTCGGCCTTGCCCCGGTCGACGGTGGTGAGGGAGAACTCGGCCGCGACGAAGAACCCGGTGAGCGCGGTCAGCAGCACGGCTGCCAGCAGGAGCAGCCATTCGGTCACCGAGGGGCAGTGCCCGCAGCGCGTCGGCCGGAAACCGTGCCGTGCTGTGACCTTCCCCCGGAACGCACTCAGGGACCGCCGGATGGCGGTCCCTGAGTGACTGGTCGGGGTGACAGGATTTGAACCTGCGGCCTCGTCGTCCCGAACGACGCGCGCTACCAAGCTGCGCCACACCCCGAGGTGCGTCGACAACTGTAGCCGATGCCTGATCGAGCTCAGCGGCCGCCTTCGGCCCCGCTGCAGGGTCCCACCGCGAGCCTGCGAGTGGTGGGGGCAGCGGGGTCCTTCAACGGGCGGTGAGGGTGAGCAGCGTGGCCTCCGGCGGGCAGGCGAAGCGGACCGGGGCGTACGGGCTGGTGCCCAGCCCCGCGGACACGTGCAGCCAGGTGCCGGTGGGGTGTTCGGGGGTCGGCTCTGCCCAGCGGTGCAGCCAGCGCACGTGTGCGCGATCGATGCCGCAGTTGGTGACCAGGGCGCCGTAGAACGGCACCCGGAGCTGCCCGCCGTGGGTGTGCCCGCACAGCAGCAGGTCGTAGCCGTCGGCGGCGAACCGGTCGAGCACCCGCGGTTCGGGGGAGTGGACCAGCCCGATCCGGACGTCGGCGGCCGGGTCCGCCGGGCCGGCGACGTCGTCATACCGGTCCAGCTTCAGGTGGGGGTCGTCGACGCCGGCGAAGGCGATCCGGGTGCCCGCGACGGTGAGCGACCCGGTGCCGTTGGTGAGGTCGAGCCATCCGCGGCCGGTCATCCCGTCGCGCAGCTCCTGCCAGGGCAGCTCGTCGCCGTGCACCCGCTTGTGGTCGGTCTTGAAGTACTTCAGCGGGTTCTTCGGCCGCGGCGCGTAGTAGTCGTTGCTGGCGAGCACGAACGCGCCGGGGAGGTCCAGAAGCGGGTCGAGGGCGCGCAGGGTCGGCGGGACGGCGTCCATCCCGGCCAGGTTGTCCCCGGTGGTGATCACCAGGTCCGGCTGCAGCCCGGCCAGCCCGGCGACCCACTCCTGCTTGCTCCGCTGGCCGGCGGTCATGTGCAGGTCGGAGATCTGGAGCACGCGCAGCGGAGCGGAGCCGGGCGGCAGCACCGGGACGTCGAAGCGGCGCAGCGTCCAGCGGGTGCGCTCCACCAGGCCCGCGTAGGCGACGGTGGCCGCGCCGGTGGCGAGCACGGCGGTGGGGACGGCGGTGATCGCGCGCATCCCCTGAGACTAGGGGCCCTGGGGAACTGCGTCGCAGCCGTGGTGGCCCAGGTGGCAGGCTCGGCTGCGTGGCTGAGCTGAAGGAACGACTGCGCACCGACCTGACCACCGCGATGAAGGCCCGCGACGAGCTGCGCACCGCGACGCTGCGGATGGTGCTGGCCGCGGTCTCCGCCGAGGAGGTGTCCGGCAAGGAGGCCCGCGAGCTGTCCGACGACGAGGTGCAGGCGGTGCTGCGCCGGGAGGCGAAGAAGCGCCGGGAGGCCGCGGAGGCCTACGCCGGGGCCGGCCGCGCCGAGCAGGCCGAGCGCGAGCGGGCCGAGGAGGGCGTCGTCGCCGGGTACCTCCCCGCTCAGCTCGGGGACGCCGACCTGACCGCGCTGGTGGCCGACGTGATCACCCGCACCGGGGCGTCGGGGATGAAGGACATGGGCCGGGTGATGGGCGCGGTGCAGGGCGCCGTCGCCGGGCGCGCGGAGGGTGGCCGGGTGGCCGCCGAGGTCCGCCGCCAGCTGGGCTGACCCGGCCCCGTCCCGGCAGGCGTACCGACGACGGCGGGGCCGGGCCCGCAGGCCCGGCCCCGCCGGTCGTTCAGTCGGTCGGTTCCCCGCCGGTCTCCGCGGGCGGGTCGGCCGGGGGCGGGTCGGCCGGGGGCGCCGGGGGAGCCGGCTCGGACGGCTGCGCCGGGGGTGCGCTGGACGCCGGTGCCCGGCGCTGGGTGCTGGTACCGCGGTCGTCGGACCGCGTCCGCTCGGTCCGCGGGGGCGCCGGGACCATGCCGCTGCCCTTGGTCCCGGCGGCGACGGCGGGGTCGGCCGGCGGGAGCTCCCGGGTCGGTCCCTGGTCGAGGATCGGCTCCATGGCGTCGTGCCAGATCCGCGCCGGCCGGCCACCGCCGTAGCTGCCGGCGTCCTGCTTCTCCTTGGGGTTGTAGATCATGACGCTGGCCGCGTAGTCAGGCATGAACCCGACGAACACCGCCGAGTCGCGGTCCTGCGAGGTGCCCGTCTTGCCCGCGATGTCGTGGCCGGGGACGTTGGCCGCGGTCCCGGTGCCGATGCGGCTCTGCACGTCGGCGGTCAGCGCGTCGGCCAGGGTGTTCGCCACGGCCGGCGGGATCGCGTCCGGGGTGCAGTTGTCCCCGCTGACGATCGGCTGACCGTCCTCGCCGGTCACCGGCTCCCCGTTGCGGTCGAGGATCGCCACGACCGGCGTCGGGTCGCACTGCGTGCCCTCGGCCCCGAGCGTGGAGTACGCGCTGGCCAGGTAGAGCGGGCTGGTCTCGAACGGGCCGAGGGTGAACGAGGCCATCTCGCCCTCGATGATGTTCTGCGCCTGCTGCTCCGGCAGGTTCAGCCCCATCCGCTGGGCCATCGTCACCGGGCCGCGGACGCTGCCGAGGGTGTCCTCCATCGCCACGAAGTAGGTGTTGGAGGAGCGGGCCAGCGCGTCGTGCATGGTCAGGTTCGTGGGCAGCGTGCCGACGTTCTCGATCGGGCCGTAGGCCTCGCCGCGGGTGGTGCCGCCGTTCTTCTTGAAGACCCGGGAGTAGTAGGGGTCGCTGGTGGTGAGCCGGTAGTTGATCCCGTAGCCGGCGTCGAGGGCGGCGGCGGCGGTGAACACCTTGTACGTCGAGCCCGAGCCCTTGCTGGCCGCGACGTTGAGGTTGACCGACTCGCAGGCGGCGTCGACGGCGCGGTCGCAGCCGTACTTGCGGTTCGCGCTCATCGCCAGGACCTTGCCGGTGCCGGGCTCCACCGCGGTGTAGACGGCGGCGAGGGAGTCGCCCATCGGCACGTGGTTGAGCACCGCCTGGTCCCCGGCGATCTGCATGTCCGGTCGCAGCGTGCTCTGGATGGTCCAGCCGCCGTTGTCGATCTCCTGGGGGGAGAGGCCCAGCGTGCCGGTGAGGTAGCCGTACAGGTAGTCGCAGAAGAACCCGCCGATGAGGGCGTTGGTGCAGCCGTTGGGCGCATTGCCGCCTTCGGCGACCGGGATCGGGGAGGCCTGGACCTCGGCCAGCTCCTCGTCGCTGATGTGCCCGAGCTGGTGCATCCGGGCGAGCACCTGGTCGCGGCGCTGCTGGGCGAGCTCGGGGTAGTCGATCGGGTTGTGCTTGGGGGTCTGCACCAGGCCGGCGAGCACCGCGGCCTGGGGGAGGGCCAGGTCGACGGCGTCCATGCTGAAGTACTTCTGCGCCGCGGCCTGGATGCCGTACGCCCCGCGCCCGAAGTAGGCGATGTTCAGGTAGCGGGCGAGGATCTCGTCCTTGGAGTACTCCTCCTCCAGGGCGAGGGCCAGCCGCGCCTCGCGCAGCTTGCGGCCCACCGTCTCGTCGAGGGCGGCGTCCCGCTCCTCCTGGGTCTCCGCCGTCTCGACCAGGGTCTGCTTCACCAGCTGCTGGGTGAGCGTCGATCCACCCTCGAGGACCTCACCGGCCGCGATGTTCTTCATCAGCGCCCGGGTGGTGCCCTCGACGTCCAGGCCGCGGTGCTCGTAGAAGCGCGAGTCCTCGATGTCGACGATCGCCTGCTTCATCACGTCGGAGATCTGGTCGGGCTCGACCGGCGTCCGGTTGCGGTCGTAGAACTGGGTGATCATCGAGCCGTCGGCGGCGAGCACCGTGGTGTTGCCGTTCGGCGTCTTGTCGGTGAGCTCGACCGGCAGGGCGTCGAGCAGGCTCGCCGAGTTGCGGGCGACCAGTCCGGGCCCACCCACCCAGGGCAGCAGCAGGGCGGCGACGAGGGCACCGGCGACGACGACGGTCGCAGCCAGCTTGGCCAGGGCGCCCAGACGGGGGTTCGCAGACTCGGACATCGCAGGCCAAGGTACCTGTCGGCGGCGTGCCCGTGGAGGCCTCGACCGGCGACGCGCGGACGCCGGGCGTGGCGTCCGCGCGTCGCCGCCCGGGCGCGTCGTCCGGGTGGTCGGACGGGACTCAGGCCGTGTGGTACCGGTTGGCCCGGGCGAACGTGCCCATGTCGTTGAACCGGACGCCGTTGGCGGCGAGCACCGGGTGGATGTCGCGCTCCATCAGCTGCCGCACGTAGAAGGGGTCGGCCACGTAGAAGTGGTGGATCGGGTGGGTGCTGCCGAAGTTCAGGCAGAACACCTGGAACGGGGCCAGGTACCACTTGTTGAACACCTGGGTCTGCTGCAGCACGTTCCCCTGCTCGACGTCGCCCTGGTAGTGCATGTTGCTGCTGATGAAGTGCAGGCAGAAGCCGCGCCAGACGTTGGGGCCGACCCAGACCACGGTGAGCACGGTCAGCGCCTCCAGCAGCCCGGCCGGGACGGCGGCGCCGGCCCAGGCGGCCACGTGCAGCGTGAGGAAGCCGTACCAGATGGTGATCGCCACCGGGGTCAGCCCGATGCTGGCCTTGAGGATGGTGCGCCGCCACAGCGCGTCCTCGGCGTCGGTCGGCCGGGTGGTGACGATCCGGATCAGCGCCGGCACGTACGGGTCGAGCAGGCTGTAGAGCCGGACGGGGCCCCACGGCTTGCCGTTGGTGATCGACACCTCCTCGATGTCGTCGGGCAGGCCGGAGTAGGCGTGGTGCCGCAGGTGCAGCCGGATCCGGTAGACCGGGTTGATGGTGTACGGGCGGATCGCCCAGACGCCGAACAGCAGCGCGTACCGCACGCCCTTGCGGCGGCGGAAGTAGAGCGCGTGGATGAGGTCGTGCTCGACCTCGTGGCCGACCGCGGCGAACGCCGCGGACAGCAGCACGGTCACGTACCAGGGCAGCACGCCGGTCAGGTAGAGCGCGCCGGAGCCGGCGAACCCGGCGACGGCGACGGCGAAGGCGGCCAGCCCGAGTGCGTCCTGGTGCCGCAGCACCGGGTGGTCGCGCCGCAGCTCCTGCGACCGGCGGCGGATCGCCGCGGTGATGACCTTCGTCCGGGCCTTGTCGTCGGCGGAGAGCCCGCTGGTGTCGACCGGGATGTCGACCTCGTCGACGTCGAAGGCGACGGGTCTCGTGGCTCCGGCGGGCGGGGTCGTCGACGTGCCGAACACCCCGATCCCGGACGGCGTCGGCCGCGGCCGGTCGGCGTCGGGGACGTCGACCCCTGGGGCTGTGGTCATGCGGCTGCCTCACTCCTCCGGCTGACGGGTCGCGGCGGACCGTAACGGAGGGTGAGGGGTGGGTCCAGCGAATCGGGTGGTCAGCGGGACACGTTCGGGTGGCGTACGCCTGTCGTTCGCTCCGGAGCGTGAACGGGGGATCAGGCCGCCGGGCGGCGGGCCGGCAGCACCCGGCTGCGCGGGGTGCCGGTGCCGGTGTCGTCCTCGTCAGCCAGCAGCGCGGCCGCCATCACCCGCAGCCCGTCCAGGTCGTGCACGTCGCCGGCCGCGGCCGGGACGGTGCGGACCGGGACCTCTGGGTGCGCGCTGGTGAACCGGTCGGCCAGCCGCTGCTCCCGGGTGGCCTGGGCCATCCGCTCGGCGTGCACCCGCAGCGCCCCGGCCGCGAGCGCGGCGTCCGGGCCGCCCGCCTCCGCGACCGCCTCGGCCGCGGCCTCGGCGCGGGTGGCCGACAGCCCGGTGGTGGCCGGCGGATGGGTGCGGTTGAGCACCAGCCCGGCCAGCGGCATCCCCTCGGTCGAGAGCCGGTCCACGAAGTAGGAGGCCTCCCGGAGGGCGTCGGGCTCGGGGGCGGCGACGACGACGAACGCCGTGCCCGGCTGGCGCAGCAGCTCGTAGGTGGCGGTGGCCCGCTCGCGGAACCCGCCGAACATCGTGTCCAGCGCGGAGACGAACGCCGAGATGTCGTTGAGCAGCTGACCGCCGAGGATCTTGCCGATGATCCGGCTGAACAGGCTGAAGCCCGCGCCGAACAGCCGGACCCCGGCCCGCCCGCCCGCCCGGGCCGGCGCGGTGAGCAGCCGGATCATCGTGCCGTCGAGGAACCGGCTCATCCGGTTCGGGGCGTCCAGGAAGTCCAGCGCCGAGCGGGACGGCGGGGTGTCGACGATCACCAGGTCCCAGCGGTCGCTGGCCCGCAGCTGCCCCAGCTTCTCCATCGCCATGTACTCCTGCGTGCCGGCGAAGGAGGACGAGAGCGCCTGGTAGAAGGGGTTCTCGAAGATCACCTGCGCCCGCTCGGGCGTGGAGTGCGCGGACACGACGTCGTCGAACGTCCGCTTCATGTCCAGCATCATCGCGTTCAGCTCGCCCGAGGCGCCCGGGACCTCGACCTTGCGCGGCTCGTTGTCCAGCTCGACCAGGCCGAGCGACTGGGCCAGCCGGCGGGCCGGGTCGATGGTGAGGACGACGACCTGCCGCCCGGCCTCCGCCGCCGCCACGGCCAGCGCCGCCGACGTCGTCGTCTTGCCCACGCCGCCGGAGCCGCAGCAGACCACGATCCGGGTGGCCGGGTCGCGGACCAGTGCGGCCAGGTCCATCGCCGGCGCCCGGTGCTGCGGGGCGCTCACGCGGCCGCCTCCGCCGTGATGCGCCCTTCCAGGCGCTGGGCGAGCTCGAACAGGCAGCCGAGGTCGATCGGCCCCACCGACAGCGGCAGCTCGACCGTCGGCCGGCCCAGGGCCGCGACGTCGTCCCGCAGCGCGTCCTGCGCCGTCCAGCGGCGGGCGTGCTCCACCGCCTCGGCGACGAGCCCCTCGGCCAACCGCTCACCGCCGGGGAGGTCGGCCGCGGCCAGCGCCGGCGCCAGGTCCGCCGCGCTCAGCCCGCCGTCGGCCGCCCGGGCCAGCGCCTCGGCCGGCAGCAGGGGCTCGCTGGCCATGTTGACGATCACCGAACCGACCGGCAGCCCGGCCTCGCATAGCTCCCCGATCGCGTCGGCGGTCTCCTGCACCGGCATGTCCTCCAGCAGCGTGACCAGGTGGACGGCGGTCTGGGGGGACCGGAACACGGCCATCACCCCGTCGCTCTGGGTCTTGATCGGGCCGGAGCGGGCCAGGCCGGCGACCTCGTTGGTGACGTTGAGGAAGCGGGTGATGCGCCCGGTCGGCGGGGCGTCGACGACGACGGCGTCGTACACCGGCCGGCCGTGCTCCCGGCGGGTGACCGCCTCCTTGATCTTCCCGGTGAGCAGCACGTCGCGCAGGCCCGGGGCGATCGCGGTGGCGAAGTCGATCGCGCCCATCCGGCGCAGCGCGTAGCCGGCCCGCTTGAGGTTGTAGAACATGTCGAGGTACTCCAGGAACGCCGCCTCGACGTCGATGGCCAGCGCCTTCACCTCGCCGCCGCCCCGGGCGACGGCGACCCGGCGCTCCTCGTAGGGCAGCGGCGGGGTGTCGAACAGCTGGGCGATGCCCTGCCGGCCCTCGGTCTCGACCAGCAGCACGGAGTGCCCGTCGGCGGCCAGCGCCAGCGCGAGCGCGGCGGCCACCGTCGTCTTCCCGGTGCCGCCCTTCCCGGTCACGACGTGGCAGCGCACTGAGCGGGGGTCGGGCGTCACCGGATCAGCGTACGAGCGGTCCTCCCCGCCCGCTGGGGCTGCGCTAGCGTCGCGGCATGAGCGAAGCCCGCCGTACCTGGGAGTACGCCACGATTCCGCTGCTGATCCACAACACGAAGGCGATCCTCGACTCGTGGGGCGTCGACGGCTGGGAGCTGGTCACCGTCCTGCAGGGGCCCGGCGGCGGCGACCAGCTGGTGGCCTACCTCAAGCGCCCGACGAGCTGAGGCCGGCGTGAGCACCCCGCAGAGCTGGCACGCCCGGCTGGCCGAGCTCGGTGTCCGGCTGCCCCCCGTGGCGGCCCCGGTCGCCGCCTACGTCCCGGCGATCCGCACCGGTCAGCTGGTCTTCACCTCCGGGCAGCTGCCCTTCGTCGACGGCGGGCTGCGCCGCACCGGCAAGGTGGGCGGCTCGGTCGACGTCGAGGACGCCGCGGCCGACGCCAAGGTGTGCGCCCTCAACGCGCTGGCCGCCGTCGACGACCTGGTCGGGCTGGACGCCGTGGCCCGGATCGTGCGGGTGGTCGGGTACGTCGCCAGCGCGGAGGGCTTCAGCGCCCAGCCGCGGGTGGTCAACGGCGCCAGCGAGTTCCTCGGCCGGGTCTTCGGGGACGCCGGGCAGCACGCCCGCAGCGCCGTCGGCGTCGCCGAGCTGCCGATGAACGCCCCGGTCGAGGTGGAACTCACCGTCGAGCTGCGGTGAGCACGCCGGCGCCGGTCCGGCAGGCGGCGACCGTGCTGGTGGTCCGCGACGGCGCCGCGGGCCTGGAGGTCCACCTGCTGCGCCGCACCCGGGGCATGCCCGCCGCCGGGGGGATGACCGCCTACCCCGGTGGCGGCGTCGACGAGCGCGACGGCGACGTCGAGACCGCCTGGGTCGGGCCGCCGCCGGCGGAGTGGGCGGCCACCTGGGGCTGCGACGAGCGGCTGGCCCGGGAACTGGTCTGCGCCGCCGTCCGGGAGACCTTCGAGGAGGCCGGCGTGCTGCTGGCCGGCCCGCCCGAGGGCGGCGGCGTCGTCCCGGACGTCTCCGGCGCGGACTGGGAGGACCAGCGGCGCGCGCTGGTCGCCCGCGAGCTGTCCCTCGCCGAGCTGCTGGCCGCCCGCGGCCTGGCGGTGCGCGCGGACCTGCTGCGCCCGTTCGCGCACTGGATCACCCCGCCGGCCGAGCGACGCCGGTACGACACCAAGTTCTTCCTCGCCCTGCTGCCCGTCGGCCAGGAGGCCCGGGACGTCTCCGGCGAGGCGGACGAGGCGGGCTGGGCCACCCCGGCGGCCGCGCTGGCCGAGCACGCCGCGGGCACCCGGCCGATGCTGCCGCCCACCGTGCACACCCTCGGCCAGCTGGCTGCCTTCCCCGATGCGGCCGCCGCCCTGGCCGGGTCGCCGCCGGCGCCGGTGGCGCCGATCACCCCGAGGTTCGTGCGCGGGCCCGGCGGCCTCGTCGCCGTGCTGCCCGACGGCACCCGCATCCCGATGGTCCGTCCGGCGACCTGACCACCGCTCCGTGCGCCGGGATCAGGTGACCTGATCGTCATTGCTCCTGGCTCACCTCAGGAGGTGAGCCAGGAGCACGCACGGTGAGCTCAGCTGATCGTGGGGCAGGACGACGGTGGGGCCGGACGCGTGCGCTCGAACGCAGCGAGGCCCCGCTCCCGGTGGGGGAGCGGGGCCTCGCCGACGCGCCGTGGCTCAGCGTGCGCGGCGGCGCAGCCGTTCCTCGTCGAGGACGACGACGGACTTGCCCTGCAGCTGGATCCAGCCGCGGTGCACGAAGTCGGCCAGCGCCTTGTTCACCGTCTCGCGGGAGGCGCCGACCAGCTGGGCCAGCTCCTCCTGCGTGAGGTCGTGCTTGACCCGCAGGCCCTCGCCCTCCCGGCTGCCGAAGCGGTCGGCCATCTGCAGCAGCGCCTTGGCCACCCGGCCGGGCACGTCGGTGAAGATGAGGTCGGCGACCGAGTCGTTGGTGCGGCGCAGCCGGCGGGCCAGCACGCGCAGCAGCTGCTCGCCGATCTCCGGGTGCGCGGTGATCCACGGCCGCAGCATCGTGTTCGGCATCTTGGCCAGCCGCACGTCGGTGACCGCGGTGGCGGTGGCGGTGCGCGGGCCCGGGTCGAAGACCGACAGCTCACCGAACTGGTCGGACGGACCCATGACGGCCAGCACGTTCTCCCGGCCGTCGGGCGCCCGACGGGAGAGCTTGATCTTGCCGGACAGCACGACGTAGAGGCTGTCGCCCGACTCGCCCTCGTTGAAGACCACGCGGCCACGGGGCAGCGTCACCGTCTCCAGCGCGCTGGCCACCGGTTCGGCGGCCTCCTCCGACAGCCCCTGGAAGAGCCCGGACTGGGCAAGTACCTCGTCCACGTGCACCTCTCGCAACGTCCTCGCGGGAGCGATGGCGACCCGCGTTCCCGCAGAGTCTAGGCCCTGTGGCCAGGCTCACCCGTGCGGTCAGTCACCGGCCTGCCCACTCAGAGTGGGGTCGAACCGTCGGCTCGGGGCCGGGCGGCCGTTTCACTCGGGGTCGCGGCCCTCCTCGGCGCGGGTGCTGTCGAAGTCCAGCACCGCCGGCTGGGCCGGTGGGGTCATCGTCTGCGGGCGGCGCCGGCGGCGGGCCCGCCAGCGGCTCATCGCCCGGCGGATGCCCGAGGCGGCCAGGGTGCCCACCTCGCCCGGGGTCGCCGTGTCGAGGAACGCCTCGACCTCGCGCGGTGAGGTGGGCCGGCGCAGCGGCTCCTCGACCCGCTCCATGACGAGCAGGAACGCGATCAGCAGCGGCGGGAACAGGATGACGATGAGGGCGACCACGAGCACCTCCTCGGCGGCGTCTCCGGGCGGGGAGGCCCGGGTGGGAAGACGACGTCCGTCGTGCGGTCGGGTGGTGTGCCCGGCCGGATGCCGGGCGGCGCACCATCATCGAGTATGACGGGCGTGGCGTGTCGGTGCCGACGCCTACCCTCGGGCGCGTGTCCGACCCCGTGACCCCGCCGGCCTACACCCGGCCCGCCGCACCCCGCCGTCCGGCCCGCGCCGCGCGGCTGGGCGTCCCGCCCTTCGACCCGGAGGAGAGCCCGCTCGCCCGCACCCGGCGGGCCCGGCGGATCAACCGGGAGCTGGCGCTGATCCACCCCGACGCGCACTGCGAGCTGGACTTCACCACGCCGCTGGAGCTGCTGGTCGCCACCGTCCTGTCCGCGCAGACGACGGACAAGACGGTGAACAAGGTGACGCCGGCGCTGTTCGCCCGGTACCCGGACGCCGCCGCCTACGCCGGCGCCGACCGCGCCGAACTGGAGGAGATCCTGAAGCCCACCGGGTTCTTCCGCGCAAAGGCCAACTCGGTGATCGGGCTGGGGCAGGCGCTGGTCGAGCGCTTCGACGGCGAGGTGCCCGCCCGGCTGGCCGACCTGGTCACGCTGCCCGGGGTCGGCCGCAAGACCGCCAACGTGGTGCTCGGCAACGCCTTCGGGGTGCCCGGGCTGACCGTCGACACCCACTTCGGCCGGCTGGTGCGCCGGTTCGGCTGGACGGGGGAGGACGACCCGGTCAAGGTCGAGGCCGAGGTGGCCGAGCTGATCCCGAAGAAGGAGTGGACGATCTTCTCCCACCGGGTGATCTTCCACGGCCGGCGCGTGTGCCACGCCAAGAAGCCGGCCTGCGGTGCCTGCGGGCTCGCCTCGTGGTGCCCGTCCTACGGCACCGGCCCGATCGACCCGCAGGTCGCGGAGAAGCTCGTGAAGACCCCGGCCGCCTCGGACACCGAGTGACCCGCCGCCTCCTCGTCGTCCTGGCCGCCGCCCTGCTGGTGGCCGGTTGCTCCGCGGACGACGCCGAACCCGAGCCGCCGGCCCCCGTAGCCCCCGACGTGCAGGCCGACCTGGCGGCCTGCCCCGAGCAGCCCGACGAGCCGGCGCCGGACGGCGAGCTGACCGGGCTGTCGTTCGCCTGCTTCACCGGCGGCCGCCTCGACCTGGGCCGGGCCCAGGGCGCCCCCACCGTGGTCAACCTCTGGGCCAGCTGGTGCGGTCCCTGCCGCGAGGAGCTGCCGCTCGTGCAGGAACTTGCCGACACCGCCGGAGACCGGCTGCGGGTGCTGGGCGTCGACAGCCAGGATCGCACCGCCGCCGGCGCCTCCTTCGCCGACGACGCCGGTGTCACCCTGCCCACCGCCGTCGACGAGGACGGCGAGATCGGCACCGCGCTGGGCTTGCGCGGGCTCCCGCACACGCTGTTCCTCGCCGCCGACGGGTCGGTCGCCCA
This sequence comes from Modestobacter sp. SYSU DS0875, assembly GCF_054050915.1. Classification (NCBI taxonomy): domain Bacteria; kingdom Bacillati; phylum Actinomycetota; class Actinomycetes; order Geodermatophilales; family Geodermatophilaceae; genus Modestobacter; species Modestobacter sp. SYSU DS0875. The sequence continues at coordinate 16,327 of NZ_JBJHAH010000008.1, forward strand.
CGTGCAGATCGGCCAGGTGCACTCGCTGGCCGAGTTCCAGGAGCTGGTCGCCGAGCACCTGGGCGTGCAGCTGTGACCGCCGCACCCGAGGAGCTGGCCGATCTCCCCGAGCACGTCCGGCGTCTCGTCGCGGCGGCCGGCGAGCTGCCGCTGTGGCACCGGCACGACCCGCGCGCCGCCCGCTCGGCCAGCGCCCGCCGCTCGGCGGTGCTCCTGCTGTTCGGCGAGGGGCCCGGCGGGCCGGACGTGCTGCTCATCGAGAAGGCCGCGCACCTGCGCCGGCACGCCGGCCAGCCGGCCTTCCCCGGCGGCGGCGCCGACCCGGGGGAGGACTACCCGGTGGCCACCGCGCTGCGCGAGGCCCACGAGGAGGCAGGGATCGACCCGGCCGGGGTCCGGGTGCTCGCCACCCTGCCGGCGCTGTTCCTCGGCCCGTCGGACAACCTGGTCGTCCCGGTGGTCGGCTGGTGGGACGACCCGCGGGACGTGACCGTCGGGGACCCCTACGAGGTCGCCCGGGTGGCCCGGGTGCCGCTGGCCGAGCTGGCCGACCCGGCCAACCGGTTCCGGGTGGGCCACCCCAGCGGCTACGTCGGCCCGGCGTTCGGGGTCGCCGGGATGGTCGTCTGGGGGTTCACCGCCGCCCTGCTCGACGCGGTCCTGGAGGCCGCGGGGCTGGCCCGCCCCTGGGACCAGCGCGACGTCCGGCCGCTCGCCGTCCCCCCGGCGCCGGTCCGCCCGGCCACCGGTGAGCCGCTGGACAGCGACCTCGCCGACCGCGCCGCGCCGACGGTGGCCGACGACGCCGGACGCACAGCCGGTCCGCGTACCGTGCCGGGACCATGAGCGCAGCCCAGGCCCGTGCGCGAGCGCGGCGGAGCCCACGCCGACCGGCACCGGTGCTGCTGGTCGTCCTCGCCCTGCTCGGGGTCGTCCTGGCCGGCTGCTCGAACGAGCAGCCGGCGCTGCCGGAGGCCACCCGCACCGCCGGCGGTGACGTCGGCACGGTGACCACCACGGCCGACGGCGTCCAGGAGATCACCCTGACCACCGGCGACGACTACGTCTTCACGCCGGACACCTTCACCGTCGAGCCGGGCACCGTCCGGGTGACCGTGCGCAACGTCGCCGAGCGGCTGACCCACAACTTCCGCTTCACCCCGGACACGGGCCCGGAACCGATCGAGCCGGCCATCCCGGTGCTCAGCCCCGGGGAGGAGGACACCATCGAGTTCGAGGTGACCGAGCCGGGCGACCACCCCTTCGAGTGCAGCTTCCACATCGCGCTCGGCCAGGTCGGGACGATGACGGTGCGCGCTCCGTGAGCCTGGTCGATCTCGCGCTGATCGTCCTGGCGATGCTCTTCGCCCTCTCCGGGTTCCGGCAGGGCCTGATCGTGTCGGCGACCTCGTTCGTCGGGTTCTTCGGCGGCGCGGTGGTCGGCGCGCAGCTGTCCGGGCCGATCGCCGACGAACTGGCCAGTTCCTCGGTCACCCGGGTGTTCGTCGCGCTGGTCGTGGTCCTCGCCGGTGCCCTGCTCGGTCAGCTGCTGGCCGGTGTGGTGGGGCGCGCGGTGCGCACCTGGGTCACCTGGGAGCCGGCGAAGGTGCTCGACTCGATCGCCGGGGCCGTGGTCTCCGCGGCGGCGGTGCTGCTGGTGGCGTGGATGGTGGCCATCCCGCTGGCCAGCTCCCCGTTCCCCGGGGTGGCCGCGCAGGTGCGGGAGTCGAGCCTGGTGCAGTCGGTCGACCGCGCGGTCCCCGAGCAGGTGCGCTCCCTCTACGAGTCGCTGCGCGACGCGATCGACCGGCAGGGGCTGCCCGACGTCCTGGACCCGCTCACCCCCACCCAGGCGCGCGACGTCCCCGCCCCGGACCAGGCGCTGCTGGCCAGCCCGGTCGTCACGCAGGTCCGGGGGTCGGTGGTGCAGATCCGGGGGATCGCCGGCTCCTGCTCCCGACAGATCGACGGGTCGGGGTTCGTCTACGCCGACGAGCGGGTGATGACCAACGCGCACGTACTGGCCGGGGTCAGCCGGCCCGCCGTCACCGCCGAGGGCCAGACCTACGAGGCCACCCCGGTGTACGTCGACGAGGAGACCGACGTGGCGGTGCTGGCCGTCCCCGGGCTGCCCCAGGTGCCGCTGCGGTTCACGCCGGTGCCCGCCGACACCGGCGACGACGCCATCGTCATGGGCTACCCGGGTGGGGGTGGCCTGTACGTCGGCCCGGCGCGGGTGCGTGACCGCGGGCCGATCAGCGGGCCGGACTTCCGTGCGCTGCGCACCGTGGAACGCGACGTCTACGCCCTCTACGGGCAGGTGCGCGCGGGCAACTCCGGCGGCCCGCTGCTGGCGCCCGACGGCTCGGTGCTCGGGGTGGTCTTCGCCTCGGCCATCGACGACCCGGACACCGGCTACGCGCTGACCTACGACCAGGTCCGGACGGCGGCCGAGCAGGGGCAACGGTCGGCCACGGCGGTGGACACCGGCTCCTGCGAGTAGTCGAAGGCCCCCCGCTTCCCCCACCGCTCGCAGGCTCGCAGCGGGACTCTGCAGCGGGGGCGTGCCGGCGAGATCTGCGGCCTCGGGGGGGGGTGGACGCCGGGATGCAACGAGAGCGCAGATGTCGGGCTGGAGGAAGCGGGTCAGGACCAGGCCCAGTCGGCGATCGCTGCGGTGACCTCGTCCGGGGCCTCCTCGTGCGGGAAGTGCCCGACCCCGGGGAGTTCTCGCCACCGGTAGGCGCCGGCCACGTAGCGGTCGGACCCGCGGGCGGTGGCCGGCAGGACGTGCGGGTCCCGGGCACCGTGCAGCTGCAGCGTCGGTGCGGTGATCGGCGCGGCCATCCGCCGGGCGAACCGCAGCCCGTCGGGCCGCAGCTGTGAGCGGCCGGCCCAGCGGTAGTACTCCATCGCCCCGTAGGCGGCCTGCGGGATGCGGGCCGCCGAGCGGTACCGCTCGACGGCCTCGGCGAAGTCGGCGGTGTGCACCCAGGAGGGGCCCGACCAGCGGCGCATCAGCTCGGCCACCGGGTCGTCGTCGGCGCGGGTCAGGCGCTGCTCGGGCAGCCGGGGCAGCTGGAAGCGCAGGGCGTAGGCCATCGCGCGGCGCTGCTGGGCGGACGACATGCCGGCCCGCAGCCGCCGCGGGTGGGCGGCGGAGACCACCACCAGCCGGCGGACGGTGCGCGGGTGCAGCGCGGCCATCGTCCAGCCGACCAGCCCGCCCCAGTCCGAGCCGACGACCACCGCATCGGTCTCCCCGAGGGAGCGGATGACGGCCGCCGCGTCGGCTGCTGCGGTGGGCAGGTCGTAGCCGCGGGGTGGCTTGTCGCTGGCCCCGTAACCACGCAGGTCGGGGGCGACCACCCGCAGCCCGGCCGCCGCGAGCCCGGCCAGCTGCGACCGCCACGCCCACCAGAACTCCGGGAAGCCGTGCAGCAGCAGGACCAGCGGCCCCTCACCGGCCTCGGCTGCGTGCAGCCGGACGCCGTTGGCGGAGACGTCGCGGTGCGACCAGGGGCCGGGCAGCAGCGCGCTGGTGGCGTCGGGCGGCCCTTCGCCGGGCAGGCTCACCTGGTCAGCGCAGAGGGGCGTGCGCGTCCTGCCGGACGACCTGGCCGTCGCGGACCGTGGGGAGGTCGTGCGTGCGCTGGCCGGGGGCCTCACGCCGCATCACGTCGGGCAGGTCCTGCAGCGTCTCGATGGTGCGCTCGGGCTTCTTGATCTTCTTGACCAGCCGCCAGCCCACGAACCCGACGACCGCGGCCAGCAGGACCAGCAGAGCGAAGACGATGAGGAACGCCGCCCAGCGGGGGAGCCAGACGGCGAGCAGCTCGGCGAGGAAGAAGAAGAAGAAGAACCCGGCGAAGGCGAGCATCGCGCCGGCGGCGGCGAACGCCCCGGCGCCGGCGCCGCCCCGCTTGACGGAGGCGCCGATCTCGGCCTTGGCCAGCTCGATCTCCGAGCGGACCAGGGTGGAGACGTCGGTCATCGCGCTCTTGGCCAGCGTGCCGACCGAGGGCTCGGTGGCGCCGGCGACGGTCGATCCCGGCTGCGGGTGCGTCGGCACACTGTGGGCCACGGGTGGCTCCTCCCTCATCGGCGCCGGGCGGACTCCCGGCGCATCGGACTGCTGATGATCGTGCCGCATGCGGGCGCTCGTCGCCGTCCGGGGTCACTCGTGGGGAGGGCACTCCCGTCGTGCACCGGACTCCGCCGGACGCGGGGCGCACGACGGCAGGCCACGGAGCTCGTGCTCTGCCCACCGCCGGTGGGCAGAGCACGAGCCGCGTGACGCACTGGAACGGCCACCCTCCAGGGGCCCGCGCCGAGCCTGCGAGGGGGCTTTCAGTCGTCGGAGCCGCTGGAGGGCAGCTTGGCGCTGATGAGCTCCATCACCGAGGAGTCGGTCAGGGTGGTGACGTCGCCCAGCTCCCGGTTCTCGGCCACGTCGCGGAGCAGGCGGCGCATGATCTTGCCCGAGCGCGTCTTCGGCAGCTCCTGCACGACCATGATCTGCCGCGGGCTGGCGATCGGGCCGATCTCCTTGCGCACGTGCAGCCGCAGCTCCTTGACCAGCTCGTCACCCCGGTCGACGGCGTCCCCGCGCAGGATGACGAAGGCGACGATGCCCTGGCCGGTGGTCGGGTCGGTGGCGCCCACGACGGCCGCCTCCGCCACGGTCGGGTGGCTGACCAGGGCCGACTCCACCTCGGTGGTGGAGATCCGGTGGCCGGACACGTTCATCACGTCGTCGACCCGGCCGAGCAGCCAGATGTTGCCGTCGGCGTCCTTCTTGGCGCCGTCGCCGGCGAAGTAGACGTTCTTGCCGAACCGCGACCAGTAGGTGTCGACGTACCGGTCGTCGTCGCCCCAGATGGTGCGCAGCATCGACGGCCACGGCTCGGTGAGCACCAGCAGGCCGGTGGAGTCGTCGGCGAGCTCGTTGCCCTCGTCGTCGACGACCTTCGCGGAGATGCCGGGGAACGGGTGCTGGGCGGAGCCGGGGACGAGCTTCGTGACGCCGGGCAGCGGGGTGATCATGTGGCCGCCGGTCTCGGTCTGCCACCAGGTGTCCATGATCGGGCAGCGGCCGCCGCCGATGTTCTTGTGGTACCAGAGCCACGCCTCGGGGTTGATCGGCTCGCCGACCGAGCCCAGCAGTCGCAGCGAGGAGAGGTCGAAGCCGGCCGGGACGTCGTCGCCCCACTTCATGAAGGTGCGGATCGTGGTCGGCGCGGTGTACAGGATCGTGACGCCGTACTCCTGCACGATCTCCCACCAGCGGCCCCGGTGCGGGGTCTCCGGGGTGCCCTCGTACATCACCGAGGTGGCCCGGTTGGCCAGCGGCCCGTAGACGATGTAGCTGTGGCCGGTGACCCAGCCGACGTCGGCCGCGGTCCAGAAGACGTCGGTGTCCGGCTTGAGGTCGAAGGTCGCCCAGTGGGTGTAGCTGACCTGGGTCAGGTAGCCGCCGGAGGTGTGCAGGATCCCTTTGGGCTTCGCCGTCGTGCCCGAGGTGTACATGATGTAGAGCGGGTGCTCGGCGTCGAAGGCCTGCGCCTCGTGCTCGGTCGACTGCCCGGCGACCAGGTCGTGCCACCAGACGTCGCGGCCCTCGGTCCACTCGACGTCGGTCTCGGTGCGCTTGACCACCAGCACGCTGCGCACGCCGCCCGACCCGTCCGACGCGACCTTGGTCAGCGCCTCGTCGACGTTCGGCTTGAGCGGGCTCGGCGCGCCCCGCCGGTAGCCGCCGTCGGCGGTGATGACGACCTTGGCGTCGGCGTCGGTGATCCGGCTGGCCAGCGCATCGGGGGAGAAGCCGCCGAAGACGACCATGTGGACGGCGCCGATGCGGGCGCAGGCCAGCATGGAGATCACCGCTTCCGGGATCATCGGCAGGTAGATCGCGACCCGGTCACCGGCGGTCACCCCCAGCTCGGTGAGCGCGTTCGCGGTGCGGCAGACCTCGTCCCTGAGCTGGGCGTAGGTCAGCGTGCGGGTGTCGCCGGGCTCGCCGACCCAGTGGTAGGCGACCTGGTCGCCGTGCCCGGCGTCCACGTGCCGGTCGACGCAGTTGACCGCGACGTTGAGCTTCCCGCCGACGAACCACTTCGCGAACGGCGGGTTGCTCCAGTCCAGCGCCTGTTCCCACGGCTGCGCCCAGTCCAGCCGGCGGGCGGCGTCCTCCCAGAAACCGACCCGGTCGGCCGCGGCCCGCTCGTAGGTGTCGGGCCCCGCGTTGGCGGAGGTGGCGAGCGCCTCCGGGGGCGGGAACCCGCCCTCGGGCAGCTGGCTGGACAGGCCCTGGGCGTCGTTCGTCTGGGTCTCGCTCATGCGCCACCTCCGGATCCGGGCGCCACCCACCGGCGAGGCGGCGCTGTCTCTGCTGCACAACCTATGGCCCCGGTCACCTCCTCGTCAGGTGCCCCCGCGCGTCACCCTGGAACGCGGCCGGGCGAAACTGTCGCGGTGGACGCCGGGTCGATGCGGTTCGCCGGGCTGCCCGGTGCATCGGGGCTCGGACTGCTCCCGCCGCCGTCGGCGGTCGCCGTCCCGGCGACCCGGCTGGCCGACCCCGACTGGACCCGCGAAGTGCTCGCTGCCCGGGTGCCCCGGCAGGGCACCGGCGACCCGCGGGTGCTGGCCACCGTGTGGTGGTACTCGGCCTCCAGCGTGCTGCTCGGCCCCGTCGTGGCCGGGCTGGTCACCGGCGTGCCGGTGTCCGCCCGGCTCGCCGACACCACGCTGCACCTGCTGAGCGGGCATGCCCCGGTCGCCGCGACGGCCGGCGATCCGGCCGGCGGTGGCGCCCCGGCCGGTGACCTGCGCGCCGCCCTCGCGGCCGTGATCACCGCGGTGGCCTCGGCCGGCGGGCTGCGGGAGCGGCCGCTGTGGGCGATCGCCACCGACTCCCTCGCCAACCGGCTCCTCGCGCTGGGCCGGGCCACCGGCGACGTCGCGGCAGCGACCGCCCTGGCCGGCCCGCTGGCCACGGAGATCGGCCCGCCGCTGCCCGCGCCGCGCTTCACCGACGTCGCCGGCGTCCGGTTCACCCGCCGGGCCTCCTGCTGCCTGCTGTACCGGGTGCCGCACGAGGCCACCTGCACCGCCTGCCCGCGGCGCCCCCCGGCGCAGCGACGGATCCTGCTCGAGGACGCCGCGGCGCGGCTGCGGCCGGACTGAGCGCGGCTCTTCTGCACCGCCCGTCACACGCGCCGCCCACGCCTCAGGCACTCCGGACCCGGAGCGCTCGCGCGGTTACCGTCGGTGTCTGTGACGGGGGCGTCCTTCCCGGTGCGCCGGCGACGTGCGGCCGCGGACGCGTGGAACCGTGCGCGCGTCTGGTGATCGGGAGTGTCGATGAGCGTGTCCACTGAGGTCGTCGAGCGCCGGCGGGCCGGCCGGAGCGTGGTCCCGGTCCCGGCCGACGTCCTCGGCGCCCGGGAGCCTGCGGACGACGGAGCCGGTGGCCGGCCGCCGCAGTGGCGACGCCCCGGCCTGTGGGCCTTCCCGGTGTACCTGCTGCTGCAGGTCGCGCAGCTGCTCGTGCTGCGGGCGGTGGCCCCCCGGTTCTTCTGGCTGGACGACGCGCAGCTGCAGTTCACGCCCATGTCCTGGTGGCTGGGCAACAACTTCTCCGGCGGGATGCCGCCGCTCATGGACCCCGACCAGGGCATGTCGGCGAACCTCACTGCCGACATGCAGTACGGCGTGCTCGACGTGATCCGGTGGCCCTTCCTGCTGCTGGCCGGACAGCAGGGCGACCTCCAGTTCCTGGCCACCGCACAGGCCTGGCTGGCGATCTGCGTGCTGGGCACTGCCTCGCTGTTCGTGCTGCTGAACCACCGGGTGCACCCCGCGCTGGCCATCGCCGGTGCCCTCGGGGCCTCCACCGGGGGCTTCCTGGTCTGGTGGGGCAGCGCGTGGTCGGCGCTGATGTGGAGCGTGGCCGCGCTGGTCTGGCTGTGGGCCGCGCTGACCTCGCGCCGGTGGTACGCGCCGATCGGGGTGGGCCTCGCCCTCGCCGCGGTCATCTGCGCCGGCAACCCGTACATCCTCCCGCTGGTCCCGGTCCTGCTGCTGGCGCAGCTGGCCGAGCGCTGGCGGACGGACGGGCGGGCGGTGCTGCGGGACCGCTGGACGCTGGCGACCGTGGTCGCGGTGGTGGCCGGGGTGGCGTTCAGCGTGCCGACCCTGGTCAACGCCCTGGACGTGGCGCAGTGGATGTGGCGACCGCACCCGGAGTACACGGTCGCCTCCGCCGGCGGCAGCCTGAACCTGCTGGACATCGTGGTCGGCGGCAGCACCCAGCTCACCGACCGCAACGTGCCCATGCTCAGCACCCTGCTGTTCGCGCTCCCGATGCTGGCGCTGGTCGACTGGCGTCGCGCGGTCGGCCGTCCCGGGGTGCTGACGGCCGGCGCGCTGTGGGTGGTCTCCCTGGCCCTCACCCAGCTGCCCACCTACGTGTTCGGCTTCCGCTACCCCTTCCGGCTGCTGGCCGTCGTGCAGGTCGCCTTCGCCCTGCTCGCCCTGCTCGCCTTCGCCCGGGCCCGGTGCGTCACCCGGCACCGGCTCCTGGTCGCCGGCGCACTGGTGCTCCTGCAGGCCGCGCTGGCGGTCTCCCGCGCGCCGGTGCTGTGGCGCTACCACGTGCTCAACGCGGTCCTCGTCGCCCTGGCCGTCGCCGCCCTGGTGCTGCTGTTCGCCTCCCCGGCCGCCCGGTCGTGGACCGCGGGCCGGCGCTGGCTGCGCCCCCTCGCTGCGACCGGTGTCGTGCTGCTCGCGCTGACGCCGCTGCTGGTGCAGCTGCGCGTGGAGCAGGTCGTCCAGTTCCGGGTCGAGGAGTACGTCACGGGCCCGGACGACTCGGTGGACCTGTACCGGCCGATGACCAACGGGTACGACGTGGGGACGACCGTCGCCGAGTTCCGGGACAACGCCTACGCCGCCGACGCCTCGCTGACGGTCTGGCCGTTCGGCGCGTTCAACGACGGCAACGACCGCGGCTGGGGGCGGGGCGTGCTCGGGGGGAACGCCAACCTGCCGGCGGACTCCCGGGTCGGCTACGGCTCGCTGGCGGTGTGGCCGAAGGGCGTGCAGGAGCACGTCAAGGCCGACTACGCGAACGGCCTCGCCCACGCCCAGCCCGGGCTCATGCAGGTCCCCGACGGGGTCGACGTCCCCTGGGTCGACCTGCTGTCGGGCAACCGGGTGCTGCTGGGCATCGAGGACTCGGTGCCGGACGACGTCGCCGAGTACTTCGCGGACACCTGGACCCTGGTGGGGGAGCAGGACGGCTGGCAGGAGTACGAACGCCCCGACCCGCTGCCGGGCCGGGTGACCTCGGTGGACGACGTGACCGTGGCGGCCGCCGGTCCGGAGGACGGCCTCGCCCACCTGGGCGAGCCGATGGAGACCTACACGGTGTCCACCGGGGACTCCGCCGGGCGCCTGGTGTTCCGCACGGCCTACTGGAACGGCTTCTCCGCCACCCTGGACGGCGAGCCGGTGCCCGTCTCGGCCTTCGACGGGGCGACCCTGCAGGTCGAGGTGCCCGGCGGCGTCACCGACGGACGCCTGGAGATCTCCTTCGCCCCGATCGGCGCCCGGCTGCTGCCGTACTGCGCAGTGGGGGCGGCGTTGGTGCTCCTGCTCTCCCCGCTGCCGGTCCTGCTGGGGCGGCGCCGCGGCCGCAACGCGGACTGAACGCACCCGGGCCCCCGGCGCACCGGGGGCCCGGGTGGTCAGAGTCGAGGGCTCGTGAAACCGCCTTCTGCCGCGAGGTCCTGACGGCGCCAGCCCCCTGAGCCCGACGAGGACTGAGGACCGATCGACCCCACTCGGACTGCCCACTGGCGTGCGAGAGCGTCGGGGCAGCGACGGGAGGGGAAGGCGTGGCGGGGAGCGATGGTTCTTGATCATTCCGTTACTCCGGGTGATCTTGTCCTCGCTCTTCGCTCCTGTCAGCGTCTCTTCGACGCCCGAACATGTGCGTTTCGAGTCCGCCGTGACTCGATCGTGGCTTGTCTCTCTCGATGAGGTCACGTGCACGTTCGGTATCACTTCAGCCCTGTCCCGAAGTGGCGGAGCAAGGGCGTGCTCGGCGTCGCAATTGCCAGTGCGCTGCTCGTCGAGACGTTCGTCGTGGTGGGGCATGCGAACGCAGCGCCACCCGCGCCTGATGCTCCCGCTCAGGAGGAGCCCGCCCGTGGCCCGGGCGGCGGCCTTGAAGCTCCGGATGCGGCCTCCGCTCGCACGATCGCCCGGCTTGAAGGGGAGAAGGTCGAGGTCGTCGGCGACCGCACCGAGACGTCGACCACCTGGGCGTTGCCGGACGGGTCGATGTCGACCGGGCTGGCGTCCGGTCCGGTCTGGATCCGCACGGGCGATGGCGATGGGACGTCGTCCGCCGATTGGGCCGCGGTCGACCTGACCCTCGAACTCGCGGACGACGGCACGGTCCAGCCGAAGGCGCACCCGGCCGACCTCGTGCTGGCCGGCGAGGGCACCTCGGACGACGGCCTGCTCGTCTCCATGAACCGTCAGAACGGCGAATCGGTCGGCATCGAGTGGACTGGATCGCTGCTGGCGCCCCGGCTGGAAGGACCTCGAGCGACGTATGAGGACGTTCAGCCAGGCGTCGACCTCATCGTCGAGGCCACCCGCACCGGCTACGAGCAGTTCTTCGTGCTCACCGAGCGCCCGCAGGAAGGCGAGGCGCCGGACCTGACGCTGCGCGTCCGCAGCGACGGGCTTGACGCCGGCACGACGCCCGATGGGGGGATGCAGTTCACCGACGAGTCCGGGAACGTGGTCGCGCAGTCCGGTACCCCCCTCGCGTGGGACGCGGGTGTCGACGGCGAGCGGCTCCATCCGGTCACCCAGCCGTGGACCCCCAGCGACGGACCCGGTTTGGCCACGGCCCCTGAGCCGGAGTGGCACGCCGATCCCAGTGCGGAGTCGCCGAACCCCGAGCCTTCGACTGGCGGAACGGACGATCCGGCGCTCCCCGAGATGTCAACCGATGAAACGCCCCCCGGTGCTGCGCTGGGTCAGCAGGGCGACGTCGCGGCCGAGCAGGCCAAGGCAAATCCCGGGCTGCCCTTGAGCGCCGCCGCAGAGGTGGTCGAGCCCGGCGTCGTGGAGCTGGACCTGGCACCCGAGGAGGAGTTCCTCCAGGACGCGGCCACCGAGTACCCGGTCGTCGTCGATCCGGAGCAGAACTACACGGGGTGGTTCGACACCTGGGTCCAGCACGGGTATTCCACCGATCAGTCCGGCAGCCCAGAGCTCCGGATCGGCACCTTCGACGGTGGAGCGACCGTGGCCCGCTCCTTCATCAACCTCGACATGGGAGGCATGAAGGGAAAACTCATCCAGCACGCCACGCTGTCGCTGTACAACTGGCACTCCTGGTCCTGCTCGGCCCGCAACTGGGAAGTCTGGTCCACCGACCAGGCCGGAACGGGCACCCGCATCAACACGCAGCCGACCTGGTGGCATCGCTGGGCCACGTCGAATGGCACGAAGGGCCACTCGAGCGCGTGTGGTGAGGGTGGGTCGAAGCCAACATCACCGGTCTGGTGCAGGCGTGGGCCAACGACCATGCGGGAGCCGTTGCTGTCGGGGTGAAGGCAGAGAACGAGCGGGACAACTACGGCTAGAAGAAGTTCGTCTCCGCCAACGCATTCGAGGTCCCTCCCACCCTGTTCATCCGATGGAACACCCCACCCGGTAAGGCGACTGGGCTCAAGACGGTCCCCGGCATGACCTGCTACGGCACGTGGTGGTCCACCAGTGCCACCCCGAGCCTGGCGGCGACCGCGAACGACGCAGATCCGGGCACCCAGGTCACGATGACATTCGTCCTTTACCGAGGGCGCACGAACACGGAGATCTGGCGCGGGACGGCCGCGAAGGTCATGGCCGGCCAAGTCGGTTCGGTCAAGGTGCCGGCCGGCAAGCTCGCGGAGAAGGGGGAGTACTCCTTCTCCGTCATCGCGTCGGACGGCATCCAGTCGACCACGTCGGATCGCTCGTGGTCGATGTACGTCGACACCACGGCGCCGGCTGCTCCGATCGTCACGTCGACCGCCTATCCGTCCAACGACAGCTGGAACGGTGTCGCGAACCAGGCAGGCTCGTTCACCGCGACGATGCCGGCGCCAGATGACACCCAGGTCGTGTTCGAGTGGGGGCTCGACAACGGTGCCGTGACCAACAGGGCTGTGGCCTTCGACGGCACGACGGCCTTCAACAAGACCACCTTCAGCGTCACCCCGCCGACCAACGGTCCGCACACGCTCAAGGTCAGGTCGCTGGACAAGGCGGGCAACCGGTCGCCGATCGTCGAGTACCGGTTCAACGTGGGCCGTGCAGGGCTGGTCTCGCCCGTCGAAGGCGATCAGGTCGTGCGCCGAGTCCGCCTCGACGTCCAGGGGCAGTCCGCCTTCTCTTACGTCCGGTACGCCTGGCGGCGCGGACCGGACGCGCCGGCGAGTCAGGCGATCGCTCTCGGTGCACTGACGAAGGCCAATGGCGATCCGGTCACCACGACCTGGACGAGTCTCTCCGCGATGGGCGACTACGCGACCTGGGACGCTGGCCTCACGTTGGGGCATGTCCCCGGTCCGGTCCAGGTACAGGCCATCGTGGCGAAGGACGCCAACGGCACGGAGGCCTACGGGACCCAGTGGGTGACGGTGACCGTCTCGCCCGACGCTGACCACGCGGCTAGCGATGACGTCGGTCCAGGTGCGGTCAACCTGCTCACCGGCGACTACATCTTGTCCAGCACCGATGTGGACGAGTTCGGCCTGTCGTTGGGACGGACAGCGTCATCCCGGCAGCCACGAGCGGGGCTGGAACCCCAGCGAGAACTGTTGAGCCTGCCGCAGCAGACGATGTCCGATGCCACCGGCTACACAGGCGGCAACGCGACCTTCAGCCGCATCGTCGGTCGATGGCACAGCGGCGGAAGCGCACTCCAGATCAATCCGAACGGGTCGTCGAGCGACTCGTACGTGGAGCTCAAGGCGCCGGATCTGGCGAAGGGTGCCACCTATCGGGTGACCGGTTGGATCCAGGCCTTCGCGCACACCATCGACCTCACGCCGGACAACGATGCGCGCGGTCTGCGGATCTACGCAGAGTGGCGAGATGCCGCGGGCAAGCTCCAGTCGGCGGTCTCGAATGCACCGACCCGCACGGACATGTGGCAGCAGCTCACCCTTGAGTTCACCGTGCCGGCCGACGCGGCATCGGGTGCTCGGATCAGGTTGTACAACGGCTTTACCAAGACCTCCGAAGCGATGGCCTATGACGACATCTCCGTACGGGAGATCTGGTCGCCCCTCGGCCCGGAGTGGTCGCTCGGCGTGGCCGACGAGATGGCCGGCACGGCGTACGACTACATCAGCCTGCCGTATCCGGACGTGGCGTCGCTGCACCTGGCGGGTGGGGGAGAGCTCTGGTTCACCCAGGGCGCCAACGGGCAGTGGTGGCCGCAGCCCGGCGCTGAGTCGCTCTCGCTCACCTCGCCTGCGACGGGTCAGTGGCGGCTCACCGAGATCGACGGCACGGTCAGCCAGTTCGCCGTCCAACCCGGGTCGACGAACGCCAAGCTGACGTCCACGTCCCCGCCCGCGGCTTCCGGCGCCACTCGCTTGGTCTACGAGACCGTCAACGGGCGGCTGCGGCTGACGAGGCTGATCGCCGCCGTCGAGCCGGGCGTGGACAACTGGCCGACTAACCAGCAGGCCTGCACCGGCGCCGTTCCGGCGGTGGGGTGCGAGGTGATGCAGCTCGTCTACTCCACGTCCACCACGGCCACGGCTTCGCGGTTCGGCTCCTACGGCGACCGGCTGAGCGAGGTGCGCCTCTGGTCCGCGGTGCACGGCGATGCCGCGACCAGTGCGGTGGGAACTGTCCGCTACGCCTACGACGATCGTGGCCGGCTCCGGGAGGTCTGGGACCCCCGCATCGAACCGGCGCTCAAGACGACCTATGCGTACGACGGCGATGGCCGCGTCACCACGATGACGCCGCCGGGTGAGCTGCCGTGGTCGTTCGACTACGGCACGGGTGGCGCCAACTCGACGATCGGCAAGGGCGATCTGGTCGACCGCTCCTCTGGCCGCTTGCTCCGTGTCTCCCGCGCCTCTCTGGTGCCGGGCACGGTCGGCGAGGCGGGACCGGACACGACGACCACCCTGGTGTACGCGGTGCCGCTGACCAGGTCGGCCGGTGGACCGTACGACCTGGGGCCGGCTGATCTCGCAACATGGGCGCAGAACAGTGCGCCGACCGATGCGATAGCCGTCTTCGGCCCCGAGGACGTGCCGTCGGTCACCACGGCCGAGAAGGCGACGCCGGGCGCAGACGGGTACCGCGCAGCGACCGTCCACTACCTCGACTCTTCGGGGCGTGAGGTCAACACGGCAACGCCCGCCGGTCCGGACGCGCCTGCCGCAGGGTTCATCGACACCGCTGAACAGGACCGGTACGGCAACGTCGTCAGGTCGCTGGATGCGACGAACCGCCTGCTGGCCCTGGACCAGATGCCGTCGTCCGCAGCCGATCTCGCAGAGCTGAACCTGACCCAGTCAGACTCGGCCGCCCGGGCCGAGGCGTTGTCCACCCTCCGCACGTACGGGGCGCACGGCCTGGACCTGCTCAGTGAGCGCGGACCGCTGCTCCAGCTGGCCGTCGGCAACGACCCGAACAACGTGCGGCTCGTCCACGACCTGGTGACCTACGTCTACGACGCGGGCAAGCCGGACGGTCTCGCCTACCACCTGGTCACCACACAGACCGAGGCGCTGCTCGTGGCGGGTGCCGAGGAGGAGCTGCTCGACGTCGAGGTCACGGTCAACGGCTACGACCCGATCGACGGCGCCTCCAAGATCGGCCCGACGTCCGGTTGGAAGACGGGGCAGCCGACCTCGATCACCTACGACGCCGGGCCGGGCGGAGCGAACCTGAAGGCGCTCGTCCGTTACGACGCCCAGGGGCGTGCGGTCGAGTCCCGCCGGAGCGGTTCGACCGGCACGGACGCCGGCACCAACCTGGCGCTGTACTACACCGCCGGCACGCACCCGACCAACCCAGCGTGCGGTGGGAAGCCGGCGTATGCCGGGCTGCCGTGCATGAACTACGTGGCCGGGGCGGTCACCGGCCACAACGCATCGCGGATGGCCACGAACCTGCCGGTCAAGCAGGTGACTGCCTACAACCGGTACGGGTCGGCGATGGTGGTCACCGAAACGGCGACCGGTCCCTTGAACGGGTCGACGGTCACCCAGTCCCGGACGACGACGACCGAGTACGACGCTGCCGACCGCGTCGCGTCGGTGACGATCACCGGCTCGAACGCCGGGCAGGCGGTCGCCAGGACGGTGAACCGCTACGACCCGGCGACCGGGGACGTGACGGTCATCGACGGCGTTGATCCGGCGAGTGGTTCGGTGCGTTCGTCGGTCAAGAAGACGTTCGACCAGCTGGGGCGGATGACCCGCTACGAGGACGGCAACGGCGGCTGGACCGCCAGCGTGTTCGACCGGTACGGCAAGCCGGTCGAGGTGACCGACAGCCTCGGGACGACGGCGTCGTTCACCTACGACCGCGCCAAGGAGCCGCGCGGGTTCCTCACATCGGTGCAGGACTCCGTCGCCGGCACGATCTCGGCCACGTATGGCCCGGACGGCCAGGTGACCAGTCAGACGCTCCCCGGCGGCGTCGAGTTGCGCATCGGTTACGACGCCAACCGCGCTCCCGTCACCCGCACGTACCTGCGGAGCTCCGATGAGGAGGTCATCGCCTCGTCGGCGGTGGTGGAGAACAGCAGCGGGCAGTGGGTCACGCACACGACGGCGGCCGGGGCGAAGCAGTTCACCTACGACCGGTTGGAGCGGCTGACCGACGTCCGGGATCTGAACGGTGGGACGTCGACCTGTGCGTGGCGGAAGTACGCCTACAACGACCGCGGTGGGCGTACGGCGCTGAAGACGGCGGTGTCGGACACCTCGGTGTGCGCGGATCCGGGTGCTGTGGGTACGCCTTCGGTGAGTGCCGTCAGCTATACGTACGACTCGGCCGATCGGCTGGTGACCGAATCGGCGGTGCCGGCAGGGGCGTGGGTGTACGACCCGCTGGGGCGGACCACGACCGCTCCGGTGCGGGGCAGCCCCGGTGCCACGGTTGCGAACGAGTACTTCGTCAACGACCTGGTCGCCGCGCAGACGATTCCGGGTGTAGCCCGGCAGACCTGGGCGCTGGATGCGATCGGCCGGTTCGCCTCCTACTCCAATGCCGCGTGGGCTGTGGGTGGGGACGGGGTGGCCGGGTGGCAGGAGGCGGTCACCAAGGTCAGTCACTACGACTCGGACAGTGATTCGCCGGCGTGGATCGCTGAGGACGTCTCGCTGCCCGACGAGGTGACCCGCTACGTCGACGGCCTGGACGGTTCGCTGGCGGTGCAGACCGGCAAGTCCGGTTCTCGGGTGCTGCAGTTGATCGACCTCCACGGCGACGTGATGGCCACGCTGCCGATCCGGGACGGCGAGTCCACCGCCTACTGGGCTGGGCTGGTGCACCAGGCCGCCGATGAGTTCGGCAACTCGACCGACCTGACCACCGGCGCTGCTCGGGCGACCGATGGGTCGGCACCAGGGCGGGAGGGCCGGTACGGCTGGCTCGGTGGGGCGCAGCGCTCGGCCGACGCGCTGGCCGGCGTCATCCTGATGGGAGTTCGCCTCTACGACCCGGGCACCGGTCGGTTCTGGTCGCCGGACCCCGAACCCGGCGGCAACGCCACTGCTTACGACTACTGCTCCGCCGACCCGGTCAACTGCACGGACCTCGACGGCCGCTGGTCCTTCTTCAAGAAGATGCTGAAGAAGGTGGCCGTGGTCACCGCAGTCGTGGCCACCGTCGTCCCCGGCCCCATCGGGGCAGCGGCGGGAGCGATATCCGCCGGCGCCTACGCGGCTACGGGAAACAAGCGCAAGGCCCTGGAGATGAGCATCACTGCCGCGGCGGCGATGGTGCCTGGTGGCGGGGCGATGGTGAAGGTCGGCATGGCTGCGGCCAGGTCCGCGGGCAAGGTCTCTGCCCGAGCTGGCCGCTCCGTAGTGAAGGCTTTCAAGGGGCGTAACAGCTGCCGACTGGGGAACAGCTTCTCCCCCGGGACCGGCGTCCTCATGGCTGACGGAACGACCCAGCCGATCAGCCAGATCGATGTCGGTGACCTCGTCACCACCCGTGATCCCGAGACGGGCGAGGTGACCTGGCAGCCGGTGCTGGACGTCATCGTCGGCCACGGCGAGAAGCACCTGATCAAGGTGGTGACCGCACCGGCACAGGCCAGCGCTCTCGACGACGGCCAAGTCGCCGACGGCGATGCGCGGGCCGACACGTGGATCGCCACCGCCAATCACCCCATCTGGGTGGAGGGTGAAGGCTGGACCGAGGCAGACGACCTGGCCCTCGGCGACCTGCTCATGGGTGCGGCCGGTGACTACCGCGTCGTGCAGGACCTTGACGACCGAGGCTGGCTTCTTGGGCAGACTGTCTACAACCTCAGCGTCGCTAACGTCCACACGTTCGTGGTCGGCGACGAAGGCGCTGGCTCTCTGGTCCACAATTGCAGTGCCGTGGGACCAAGCAGTCAGCAAGCCAACCTTCGCGCCCTTATAAAGAACGACACAATTTCGAAGACCATTCGAGGTGAACTTGCCAATCTAGCGCGGCAAGGTAAGCGCCTGAGGGTGGATGGAATGCAGATGGCGCACCGGCGAACTCACGAAGCAGCCAGAGGGTGCGGTTACCAGTGCTCTGTGCTCCAGACGCGGCAGAACCACATGCGGCAGCACAAGTACGATAACTGGGGTAAGAAGAATCGTCGCAAGCGACAGATCTGACGCTAAAAATGCCGTACTATGGGCGCCTACTGACCGGAATCGAGCGAATCGAGGGAATGGTGATGGACGAGCTTCCTCTGCATATCGGAAAGAAGAGTGTTGAGCTACGAGAGCTTCGGGCGAGCATCCAGCGAGATGGCGCTCTTTGGGGGTGGGGTACCGATCGCGGACTGATCCCTTGGGAGGATCGAGAGGGTCGGACGATGCTCGTATTCTGGAAATCCTCGGAACGAGCCATCGAAGAGAATGCGGACGAGGATGCGGGGCCGGAGGAAAAGCCAGTTCGCCTCACGGTCGACGTGCTTTTGGAGAAGCTGGACGGTTGGGCGGAGGCTGAAGTGTCGGTCTACGGCCTTGAGAGCCGGAACGGGAGAATCTTGTACTCGCTCACACCGGAGGAGTTCGCGGACCTGTTGAACGGCGAGCCGCCTGGTCGACGACCTTTGCCATAAGGGCGCGGTTCGGGCCCTGGTGTGTGCACGCCTTCCATGTAGTGCAGGGTTGATCTCGCTGGTCGGTCGGCAGGCGGGGGTCACGAGTTCGAGCTGTTCGACGCGCACGCCCCCGGCATCTTGAGGGCTGCGGTGTCACCGGTAGTGCTGACACTCGGCTCGCGTGAGTGCCAGGACGCGTCCTGGCCGTCCGTGCGTGGGCCCGGGGACCGGTTCGGGAGGTGCCAGCCGTGGCGCACGACGACCGGCGCCTGAGCGTGCTGCGAGCGATAGTCCAAGACTACCTCTCCACCAACGACCCGGTGGGGAGTAAGTCGCCGGCGGCCCGGTACAACTTCGGGGTCTCCTCGGCCACGATCCGCAACGACACGGCGGTGCAGCAGGGCTGCATCACCCAGCCGCACACCAGCGCCGGGCGGGTGCCCACCGACGAGGCCTACCGCCTGCCCATCGACTGATCAGACATGCTGGGCGTTCGGGTGAGGCTTCAGGATCACCAAACTGACGCGCGGGGTTCACCGACGTCGCCCGGCCCGGGGGCGGAGCAGTCCGGTTCACCCGCCGCGCCTCCTGCTGCCTGCTGTACCGGGTGCCGCACGAGGTCACGTGCACCGCGTGCCCGCGGCGTCCCCCGGCGCACCGCGCGGTGCTGCTGGAGGACGCCGCGGCGCGGGTGCCACCGGACTGAGGGTCAGCCGCAGATCGCGGTGTCGATCGTCTCCTCGAGCCGGATGCCCTGCTCCTCGGTGCTCGGGTCGCCGGTGACCGTGACGACTGCGCCGCGCCCGTCGCTGGTGACCGCGTTGCGGGTGTGCGAGCCCGGCAGGTCACCGCCGTGGCCCCACGCGACCCCGCCGCAGCTGAGCGTGTAGGTCTGCAGCCCCAGCCCGTACTCCTCCGCGCCGCGCAGCGCGGTGTCGACGGCGGGCACCGTCCGCTGCATCTCGGCCAGCAGCTCGGGGGCGAGCTGCTCCCCACCGATCAGGGCGTGGCTGAAGCGCAGCAGGTCCCGCGGCGTGGAGACCAGCGCCCCGGCGGCCCAGCCCAGGGACGGGTCGAGCTCGGTCACGTCGACCGGCGGGCCCTCGGGCTCGACCGGGGAGTAGGAGTGCGGGTGGCGGCCGCGCAGTTGCTGCTCGCCCTCGCCGGGCCAGTAGGTGTCCCGCAGGCCCAGCGGCTCGATGACCCGCCGGGTGATCTCCTCCCCGACCGGGCGGCCGGTCACCCGCTGCACCAGCAGCCCGGCCAGCACGTAGTTGGTGTTGCTGTACTCGAAGCCGCCGCCGGGCGGGAAGAGCGCCGGCTGGCCCAGGCCGGCGGCCAGCAGGTCGTGCGGCTCGTAGAAGCCGGAGTAGCCGCTGGCCTGCCACTCCTCGATCAGCACGTGGTCGTAGTCGGGGATGCCACTGGTGTGCTGCAGCAGCTGGCGCACGGTGATCTGCCGCCCGTCGATGCCCTCGCCGCGGACCAGCCCGGGCAGGTACGTCTCGACCGGCTCGTCCAGGGCGACCCGCCCCTCACCGACCAGCTGCAGGACGACGGTCGCGGTGAACACCTTGGTGTTGCTGGCGACGCGCACCTCCCCGTTCCGGGGCACCGGCGCGCCGGTGTCGAGGTCGCCCACGCCGGCGGTCAGGTCGCGCACCCGGCCGCGGGCGTCGCTCACCGCCGCCAGGGCGCCGGGGTACCCGTCGTCGGTGACCAGGGCGTCGAGCTCGTGCTCGAGGGCGGCGTGCGGGGTGTGCCGGGGCGGACCGGCGAGGGCGGGTGGAGCGAGCAGGCCGACGGCGAGCAGGCCGCTGAGCGCGGTGCCGGCGGCGACGACGCCGACGTGGCGGGCGGTGGACGGGCGGGCGGTTCCGGTCACGGTCACTCCCTGGGGTCGGACGACGGACGTCCCGACCCTCGTCCGTCCCGGCGGGCCGATCCATCCCGCTGGCACGACACCCCCGGTACCCCCTGCACCACCTCAGGCGGTCGATGCCTCGCCCGGGTCGGCGCGGTGCAGGTCGGTGACCCGGGGGAACGGCGTCAGGGAGAAGACCGCCTCGACCGGCACCCGGAAGAAGTCGGCGATGCGCAGCGCGATCGCCAGGCTGGGGCTGTACTCGCCCCGCTCCAGGTAGCCCACGGTCTGGTAGTGCACCCCCAGGGCGTCGGCCAGCTCCCGCCGGGTCACCCCCTGCTCGGCGCGCAGCAGCGCGATCCGGTTGTGCACACCCTCGGTCACCTGACCCACTGCAGCGCCGCCTCCCGCGCGGCCTGCACCTGCGAGCCCGACTGCCGCCGGGCCATCCGGCGCAGCACCCGCGGTGCGAGCAGACAGCCCACCACGGCCCACGCGGCGAGCACGAGGAGGGCCACCCCGGGGCGCCAGACGTCGCCGAGCTCGGCGACCGCCGCGTCCTCGGGGAGGAACGCCCAGCGCAGCCCGTGGCCGAGCCAGTAGACCGGGAAGACCTGGGCGACGGCCTGCACCCACCCCCACAGCGCCTGGATCGGCACGACGATCCCGGAGATCCCCAGCAGCACGAGGACCGGGAGCATCCCCCAGGTGCCCACCTTCTGGACGCTGGGCACCACCGAACCGATGACCATGCCCCAGGGCAGGAACGCGAGCAGGGCGACCGCGATCAGCCCGACGGTGACGGCCCAGCCGGCCGCTCCCCGGTGCATCACGTCGTCGAAGAGCAGCAGGCTGGGCACGAGCAGCACCAGCAGGGTCGGCACCAGGTTCAGGCTCTGCAGCGTGAGCTGTCCGGTGACGTAGCCGGGCATGCCGGCCGGCAGCGCCTTGTGCCGCAGCAGGGTGCCGTCCTCCCGCTCCATGGCCAGCGCGTACGCCGGGCCGATGACCACGCCGAACACGAGCAGCCCGCCGAGGATGCTGGGCAGCGCGAACGACGGGTACAGCAGGCCGGTGCCGCTGATCTCGTCGTCCCGGTTGATCCACAGCCAGCCCAGGGTGATGCCGCCCATGAACAGGTAGAAGCCCTGGTCCTGCGGGCTGCGCAGGCCCTGCAGGAACTCGGTCCAGCCGCGGCGCAGCCCCAGCCCGATCGCGTGCCGGGTGGCGTTCACCGGGTCACCTCCACCAGCTCGGGGGGACGGGGGGCCGACTCGGACCGGTGCACCATCGCCAGGTAGGTGTCCTCCAGGTCGGCCCTGCGCACCTCCAGGTCGGTCAGCTCCTCGCCGTGCTGGGTCAGGAGCTCTCGGACAAAGGGCACCGGTTCCTCGGTGGCGTGCACGAACACCTCGCCGGCGCAGGTCCAGCGCACCTCGGCCTGCCCGGCCACCTGCCGGGCGAGGGCGTCCGGGCTGCCGTCGGCGACGATCCGTCCTTCGGTGAGGATGAGGATCCGGTCGGCCAGCCGTTCGGCCTCGCTGAGGTCGTGGGTGGTGAGCAGGATGCTGGTGCCCTCGAGGTCGGAGAGCCGGTGCACCAGGTCGTGGAAGTCCCGCCGGGCCTCCGGGTCGAACCCGGCGGTCGGCTCGTCCAGGAACAGCAGCTCCGGCCGGCCGATGATGCCGACGGCGACGTCGAGGCGGCGGCGCTGCCCGCCGGAGAGGGTGGCGATCTTCCGGTCGGCGCCGTCGGTGAGGCCGACCGTGGTGAGCAGCCACTCGACGTCGTAGGGGCGCGGGTGCTCCGGCGTCGCGTAGGGGGCGTAGTAGCCGCCGAGGTAGGACAGCAGCCGGCGGGGCGTCCAGCGGGGGTGGTCCCGCCAGGACTGCAGCACCACCCCGATCCGGGCCCGCCAGGCGTCGTCGCCGGTGGCCGGGTCGGTGCCGAGCACCTCGACGGTACCGCCCGAGGGCAGCCGGAAGCCCTCCAGGACCTCAATGGTGGTGGTCTTGCCGGCGCCGTTCGGGCCGAGCAGGCAGACGACCTCGCCGGGGTGGACGTCGAAGTCGACGCCGGTGAGGACCGGCCGTGGTCCGTAGCTCATCCGCAGGTCGCGGACCCGGACGACGGGCTCGGGAGGCGGGGGTGTCGAGGGGACGGCGTGCACGTGCACCACTCCTTCGGCCGCTGGGTGCGGTCATAGTAGGAGTGCTACATCGGCAGTACTAGTGCTTTGTGCGCGCACGCGCGGACACGCCGCGTGGCGGGGGCCCGGGTCAGGCCGGCGGCGCGCCGAGGCCGACGACGTCGCCGACCACCCAGACCGCTGGCGGTCGGATGCCGGCCTCCGCGATCGCCTCGCCCAGGCCGGCGAGGGTGGTGCGCACCGTCCGCTGGCTCGGGGTCGCCCCGTCGGCGACCACGGCGACCGGCGTCTGCGGGTCGCGGCCGTGCTCGACCAGCGTCGCGGCGATCCGCGGCGCGGTGTCCACGCCCATCAGCACGACCACCGTGCCGCGCAGCCGGCCCAGCGCCGCCCAGTCGACCAGCGACGCCGGGTGCCCGGGCGGCACGTGCCCGGAGACGACGACGAACTCGTGGGTCATGCCGCGGTGGGTGACCGGCACCCCGGCCAGCCCCGGGACGGCGATCGCGCTGGTCACCCCGGGGACGACCTCCACCGGCACCCCGGCGGCCGCGCACGCCTCGAGCTCCTCCCAGCCCCGGCCGAAGACGAACGGGTCGCCGCCCTTGAGCCGCACCACCCGCTTGCCGGCCAGCGCCCGGGAGACCAGGAACTCGTTGATCTGCTCCTGCGCCATGGACCGCCCGCGCGGCAGCTTGGAGGCGTCGATCACCTCGACCTCGGCGGGCAGCGAGGCGAGCAGGCCCTGCGGGGCGAGGTGGTCGGCGACGACGACGTCGGCGGTCGCCACCGCGTGCCGCCCCCGGACCGTGACCAGGCCCGGGTCGCCGGGCCCGCCGCCCACCAGCACGACGCTGCCGGCGGCGCCCTCGGTGGGGCGGGCGGCGCGGTCGGAGATCGAGCCGTCGATCAGCCCGGTGAGCACCGCGTCGCGCACGCCGATGGCCCGCTGCGGATCGCCCCCGCCGTGCACGCCGACCACCAGGTCGCCCTGTCGGCCGACCGCGGGGGTCCAGGCGCTGGAGGCCGACCGGTCGTCGGCGCGGGCGCAGAACACCCGGGCCCGCTCGGCCTCCTCGGCGATCGCGGCGTTGACGTCCGGGTCGTCGGTCGCGGCGACGGCGTACCAGGCGCCGGCCAAGTCGCCGCGCACGTACCGGCGGGGGTGCCAGGTCACCGAGCCGGGGGCGACGAGGGCCTCCAGCGCCGGGGTGACCTCGGGGCTCACCACGGTGACCAGGGCGCGGGCCTCGAGCAGCCCGGCCACCCGGCGGTGGGCCACCTGCCCGCCGCCGACCACCACGACACGGCGTCCGGCCAGGCGCAGCCCGACCGGGTAGACGGCGGCCGGGGCGGGGTCAGGCGCGGTCATCGGTCTCCTCTGCCAGGGCGGCCGGTCGGGGTGGCAGATCAGCGGCGACGTCGGCGGTGACCCGCTCCAGGATCGCAGCCAGCGCCTGGCCGAACGCACGGGAGGTCCCCGGGGCGCGCACCGCGACCCGCAGATGGTCGCCGGTCAGCCCCGGGAAGGTGTCCCCGCGGCGCACTGCCCAGCCCGCCTCCCGGAGCAGGTCACGGACCCGGGCGCCGCCGGGTACCCGCAGCAGCACGAAGGCCGAGGCGGGGTCGCCGATGACCTCCACCCCGGCCGGGAGGGCGGCCAGCAGCTCCCGCCGGTGCGCGGTGAGCTGGTCGGCCACCGCTGCGGCCTCGGCCCGGGCGCGGTCGGTCGTGCAGGCGACCAGCGCGGCCAGCGCCGGGGTGGAGACCGGCCAGTGCGGCTGCTGCGCGGCGAGCGCGGCGACCAGGTCGGTCGGGCCGAGGGCGTAGCCGACCCGCAGCCCGGCCAGCCCCCAGGTCTTGGTCAGGCTGCGCACCACCAGCAGGCCGGGCAGGTCGGTGCGGTGCGCCAGGGACGCCGGCTCGCCGGGCACCGAGTCGGCGAACGCCTCGTCGACCACCAGCACGCGACCGGGCCGGGCCAGCGCCGCCACCGCCTCTGCAGAGTGCAGCACCGATGTCGGGTTGGTCGGGTTGCCGAGCACCACCAGGTCGGCGTCCTCGGGCACCGCGGCGGGGTCGAGCCGGTACGCCGGGGCGGGCAGCAGCAGCCGCTCGACCGGGTGGCCGGCCGCGCGCAGCGCCGCCTCCGGCTCGGTGAACGAGGGGTGCACGACGACCGCCCGCCGCGGGGTGAGCGCCCGGGCGAGGAGGGTGAAGGTCTCCGCCGCCCCGGCGGTGAGCAGCACCTCGCCGGGTGCACGCCCGTGCGCGGCGGCGACGGCGGCCCGCGCCGGGCCGGGGTCGGGGTAGCCGGCGCTGGCGTCCAGCGCCTCGTGCAGCACCGCCCGCAGCCAGGCCGGCGGGGCGTCGGCCCGCACGTTCACCGCGAGGTCGACCAGCCCGGGCCCGACCTCGGCGTCGCCGTGTGGCCGCAGGTCGACGTCGTCCCCCCCGTCCTCGCCGTCGTTCCCGCCAAAATGGCCATTTTGGCGGGAACGGGTTGCGACCGCCACGGTCACCCGGCCGACCACGGTCTTGCCGACGACGAGCTGCCCCCCGCCGAGCAGCGCGGCGGCCTCGGCGACCGAGCCGGTGCCCACCGCGGCCGCGACCCGCGCCGAGGGCGCCGGCACGGGCACCGCCGCCAGCGCCGGTGCGGGATGGCCGGCCAGCGGCCAGCCCCGCCGCTCCGCGGCCTCGCGGAGCCCGGGCTCCGCGGCCCGGGCGTCCAGCGTGGCCAGGCCGACCGAGCCGGCGTCCGCAGGCAGCACGGCGTCGACCGCGGCCAGCACCTCCTCGGCGGTCACCCCGGAGGCGGCGCCGACCCCGACGGTGATCACGCCCGGACCCCGGGGGAGTCGGGCAGCGCGGCGAGCAGGGCGTCGGCGTCGCGCGGGAGGGCGCCCCCGGGCAGCAGCCCGAGCTCGCGCAGCCGGGCGCCCACGGTCAGTGCCCAGGGGCGGTCCAGCCGGGCGCGGGCCAGCAGCGCGTCGTCGCTCAGCACGGCCTCCGGCGTCCCCTGCACCACCCGGCCGTCGACGACGACGGCGACCTCGTCGGCCCAGCGCAGCGCCAGGTCGACGTCGTGGGTGCTCATCACCACGGTCGAGTCGGCCTCCTGCAGCCGGGCGAGGGCGGCCAGCGCCTCGCCGACCGCGGTCGGGTCCAGCCCGGCGGTCGGCTCGTCCAGCAGCAGCACGCAGGGGCGCATCGCCACCGCGCCGGCCATCGCCACCCGCTTCCGCTCGCCGTAGGACAGCTGGTGGGTGGGGCGGTCGGCCAGGTGGGTGACCGCCAGCAGCTCCAGCGCCTCGGCGACCCGGGCGCGCACCTCGTCCTCGGTCAGGCCCAGGTTGACCGGGCCGAAGGAGACGTCCTGCGCGACGGAGGCGCTGAACAGCTGGTCGTCGGGGTCCTGGAGCACCAGCTGCACCGCCTGCCGGTGCGCGCGCAGCCCCTTCCGGGTGTGGTGCAGCTCGGCGCCGTCCAGCGTCACCCGGCCGCGGGCGGGCTCCAGCGCGCCGGACAGGCAGCGCAGCAGCGTCGTCTTCCCCGAGCCGTTGGCGCCCAGCACCGCCAGCCGCCGGCCCGCCGGCACGGTCAGCGAGGCGCCGTCGAGCACCGGCCGGCGGCGGTCGTAGCCGACGGTGAGCCCGGCCGCGGCCAGCGTCAGGTGACTCACGCGAGCACCCCGACGGTGACCAGCGCGGCCAGCCCGGCGACGGTGAGCGCCTCGAACCGGCGCGAGCCCGGCAGGGTCTCGGGCAGCACCCGCAGGCCGGTCTCCATGCCCCGGCCGGCCAGCCCGTCCTGCAGCCGCCGGGCCCGGTCCCAGGAGCGGGTCAGCACCGCGGCGGCGAGCACCCCGCTGGAGCGGTAGGAGCGGCGCACCGAGGAGTGGCCCATCCGCGCGGTCTGCGCCTCCCGGATGGTGGTCAGGCTGGTCAGCAGCACGAACAGCAGCCGGTAGGTGACCGAGGCGACCTCCACCACCGCGGCCGGCACCCGCAGCCGCTGCAGCGCGGGCAGCAGGTCCGACATCGGCGTCGTCGTCGCCAGCAGCAGCACGGCGGCGCTGCCGGCCAGCGCGTGCCCGACCAGCCCGCCGGCCCGCTCCGCGGCGTCCGGAGCCCAGCCGAGCCCGCCGTCGCCGACCTGCACCACCGCGGTCAGCGCGCCGATGGTGATGAACGCCAGCGGCAGCCGGATGGCCCGGCCGAACGTCCGCGCCGGCACCCGGGCCGGCCCGAGCGCCAGGACCACGGCGACCAGCCCGACCAGCACGCTGCCCGGCCAGGCCGGCAGCACCAGCGCGCTGAGCACGAGCCCGCCGGAGAGCAGCAGCTTGTCGGCCGGGGAGCGCCGCCGCCAGGTGCTGGCCCAGGCGGCGTCGTCGATCGCGAGCCCGGTCACGGCCCCGTGGTGGGGGTCTCCGTTGCCCGGGGCGCCGTCCGGCGGCCGCGCAGCCGGCCGAGCACGTAGCCGAGCACGCCGCCGCCGAGGGCGGCCTGCAGCGCGAACAGGCCGGACTCGATCTCCGAGGAGCCGGGGGAGAAGACCGACTCGAACCACGGCTCGTAGCCCGGGTCGGACTCCTGCACCAGCTCGGTGGCCTGGCTGTCGGTGCCGGCGTACTCGCTCTCCCGGTCCAGCAGCAGCGGGGTGGCGAACAGCGCGATCACGGCCAGCACGAGCAGCGCGGTGACCAGGTGCCGCCTCATCGGAGCCCCTCCCCGGGTGCTTGGTCGCGCGAAAGCGCGGGTGCTTGGTCGCGCGAAAGCGCGGGTGCCTGGTCGCGCGAAAGCGCGGGTGACTGGTCGCGCGAAAGCGCGGGATCGGGGTCGGGGGCCGGGCGGAGGACGCCGAGGCGCTCGAGCTCGGGCCGGGCGTTGACGGTGAGCACCCGGAACAGCAGGACGCCGAGCAGCCCCTCGCCGACCGCCAGTGGCACCTGCGTGAGCGCGAAGACGCCCAGGTACTTCAGCGCGGCGCCCGCCAGCCCGCTCTCCGCGTCCGGGAAGGCCAGCGCCAGCTGCAGCGACGTCGTCACGTAGGTGGCCAGGTCGGCCAGCGCCATCGCGGCGAACACCCCGGGCAGCAGCCCGCCGCCGCAGCGGCGCACCAGCCGGTAGGCCCCGTAGCCGACCCACGGCCCGACCACCGCCATCGAGAACGCGTTGGCGCCCAGCGTGGTCAGCCCGCCGTGGGCGAGCAGCAGCGCCTGGAACAGCAGCACCACCGTGCCGAGCAGCGCCATCACCGGGGGCCGGAACAGGACCGCACCCAGCCCGGTGCCGGTCGGGTGGCTGGAGCTGCCGTTGAACGAGGGCAGCTTGATCGCGCTCAGCACGAAGGTGAACGCGCCGGCCGCGCCGAGCAGCAGGGTCGACTCCGGGTGCTCGCGGACCTCCTTCACCACCGCGCGGGCGCCGTGCACCACGAACGGGGCCGCGACGAGGGTCCAGCCGACGGCGTGCGGCGCGGGCAGGAACCCCTCAGCGATGTGCATGGCCGACCTCCTGGGCGAGCCGCGCGGCGGCGGTGACGAAGCGGGTGGCCATCCCCGGTGATCCGGCCCAGTTCAGGTGCAGGTAGGACGCGTGCACGTTGCCGCTGACGAAGCCCTCCGGGCCGTCGGCGCTCCACTGCCAGGCCGGGGTGGGCCCCGCGCCCGGGGCGGCGGTGGTCCGGTGGAACTCGTGCCCGCGCACCCGGGTGCCGGCCGGGGCCAGCACGCTGTCGGTCAGCGCGACCGCCGCCCGGTAGCCCAGGGTCAGCCGCGGGTGCATCGCCGTCGTCGTGGGCAGCACACCGCACATCGGCTCGCCGTCCAGTTCCTGCGAGAGGTACAGCAGCCCGGCGCACTCGGCGGCGATGGGGCCACCGCGCGCGGCGAGGTCGGCGATCGCCGTCCGCAGGCCGACGTTCGCGCTCAGTGCGGATGCGTGCACCTCGGGGAAGCCGCCGCCGACCACCAGCGCCCGGGTGCCGGCGGGGAGCGCGTCGTCCCGCAGCGGGTCGACCGTGCAGACCTCCGCGCCGGCGGCGGTGAGCAGCTCGGCGGTCTCGGCGTAGCCGAAGGTGAACGCCGGGCCGCCGGCGACGGCGACCACCGGCCGGCCCTCGACCCGGGTGACCTCCGCCGCCGGGTCCCAGGGTTCGCCGGGCAGGTCCGGTGCGGTGCGGGCCAGCCGCAGGACGGCGTCCAGGTCGACCGACGACTCGACCACCGAGCCCAGCGCACGGACGGTGCGGACCGCCTCGGCCGACCGCTCGGCGGCCGGGACCAGGCCGAGGTGGCGGGAGGGGGTGGACAGGTCCTCGATCCGGCGGACCGCACCCAGCACCGGCACCCCGGCCGCGCCGAGCGCCTCGCGCAGGATCGCCTCGTGCCGGTCGGTGCCCACCCGGTTGAGGACCACGCCGCCGATCCGCACCGTCGGGTCGAAGGTGGCGAACCCGTGCACCAGGGCCGCGACGCTGCGGGCCTGCGAGGCCGCGTCGACGACCAGCACCACCGGCGCCCGCAGGTGGGTGGCCAGCTGCGCCGTCGACCCGTAGCCGGGCTCGACGCTGGCGTGCGCGGCGCCGTCGAACAGCCCCATGACCCCCTCGACCACCGCGACGTCGGCGCCGCGGGAGCCGTGCAGGAACAGCGGGGTGATCCGGTCGTCGCCGACCAGCCACGGGTCGAGGTTGCGTCCCGGGCGGCCGGCGGCCAGCCCGTGGTAGCCGGGGTCGATGTAGTCCGGCCCGACCTTGTGCGGGCTCACGGTGAGCCCGCGGGCGGTCAGCGCGGCGATCAGGCCGGTGGTGAGCGACGTCTTGCCGGCGTTGGACGACGGCGCGGCGACGACGATCCGCGGGATGCGGGTGCTCATCGGCGAGCCCACGCGCCGAGTGCGCACTTCTGGTCGCCGACACGCACGGACACGCGGGGGCGGGCGACTGCAACTCCGCACTGGGCGGGGGACGGGGCCGGGCGGGTCACCACTCGATCCCCCGCTGGCCCTTCTGGCCGGCGTCCATCGGGTGCTTGACCTTGGTCATCTCCACGACCAGGTCGGCGGCCTCGATCAACGCCGGCGGGGCGTCGCGCCCGGTGATGACGACGTGCTGGCTGCCCGGGCGAGCGGACAACGTCGCAACCACGTCCTGGATGTCCACCCACCCCCACTTCAGCGGGTAGGTGAACTCGTCGAGCACGTAGAACCGGTGCGCCTCGGCGGCCAGGTCGCGCTTGATCTGCGCCCAGCCCTCGGCGGCGTCGGCGGCGTGGTCGGTCTCCTCGCCGTGCTTGCGCGACCACGACCAGCCCGAGCCCATCTTGTGCCAGACGACCGGGCCGCCCTCGCCGGTCTCGGCGTGCACCCGGCCCAGCGCGGTCAGCGCGTTCTCCTCGCCGACCTTCCACTTGGCGCTCTTGACGAACTGGTAGACCGCGATCGACCAGCCCTGGTTCCAGGCCCGCATCGCCATCCCGAAGGCGGCGGTGGACTTGCCCTTCATCTCCCCGGTGTGCACCGCCAGCAGCGGCCGGTTGCGGCGCTGCCGGGTGGTGAGCCCGTCCTGCGGCACGACGGCGACCTGCCCCTGCGGCATCAGGCGGCCTTCCGCACGTCGCGGACCGTGCTGGCCAGGGACTCGGCGCCCAGCTCCTCCAGCCGCAGCGTCTGCGCGCCCAGCTGGAGCCCCAGGGACGCCGCCAGCCCGAGCCGCACCGGCCCGGACTCGCAGTCGACGACGACACTCGCGACGTCCGCCGCCGCGAGCAGCCCGGCCGCCCGGCGGGCGTCGCCGAGGTGGTCACCGCCGCGGGCGCCGGTGGCCCGGCCGTCGGTGACGACGACGAGCAGCGGGCGGCGCTGCGGATCGCGCACCCGCTCCAGCCGCAGGGTGTCGTGCGCCTTGAGCAGCCCGGCGGCGAGCGGGGTGCGCCCGCCGGTGGGCAGGCCGGTCAGCCGGGCGGCGGCGGCCTCCACCGACCAGGTGGGCGGCAGCGCCAGCTCGGCCTCGCCGCCGCGGAAGGTGATCAGCCCGACCTTGTCCCGGCGCTGGTAGGCGTCCAGCAGCAGGGAGAGGACGGCGCCCTTCACCGCGGCCATCCGGGAGCGGGCGCCCATCGAGCCGCTGGCGTCGACGACGAAGAGGACGAGGTTGCCCTCACGGCCCTCGAGCGTGGCCTGGCGCAGGTCGGCGCGCTTGACCCGCAGACCGGTGCCGCTGCGCCCACGGGCCCGCTGGTGCGGCGCGGCGGCGACGATCGTGTCGACCAGGTGCAGCTTGGTGACGCTGCCCTCGGGACGGCGCGACCCGACCACCCGGCCGCGTTCGCTGCGCGCCCGCGACCGCCGTCCCGCGGCGCCCGCGCCGATGCCGGGCACCTCCAGCCGGCGGGTGCGGAACGGGTCCGACGGCGCGACGGCGGCCTTCTCCGGCGTGGGGGCGGCATCGGTGTGCCCGCCGCCCTCACCCCGCGGCGCCGTCGTCGGCTGCTCGCCCCGCGCTTCCTCGCGAGAAAGCGCGGGTGCTTCCTCGCGAGAAAGCTCGCCTGGGGGGCTGCTGCCGGCGGGGGGTGGTGGGGGAGCGCCGCGGTCCCCGCCGCCATCGCCGCCGCCATCGTCGGGGCCGTCGGTGGGGTCGGTCGGGTCGTCATCCGGTGGCGTCGGGTCGTCGGGGCGGGAGTCCTCCAGCGCGCGGTCGAGCGTCTCGTCGTCCAGGCCGGGGGCGTCGAAGGGGTTGCGCCGGCGGCGGTGGGGGAGGGCGAGCCGGGCGGCGACCCGGACGTCGTCCTCGGTGACCTCCTCGCGGCCGCACCACGCGGCGTGCGCGATCGCCGCCCGGGCGGTGACCAGGTCGGCGCGCAGCCCGTCGACGTCGAAGGCGGCGCAGACGCTGGTGACCTGGCGCAGCGCGCCGTCGGAGAGGACCACGCGGGGCAGCCGGGCGCGGGCCTCGGCGATCTGGCGGGCCAGCGCGGACTCCTCGTCGGCCCAGGCGGCGGCGAAGGCGGCCGGGTCGGCGTCGTAGCCGAAGCGGCGGCGGACCACCTCGGCGCGCAGGTCGGCGTCCCGGGGGGCGGCGACCTCGACGGTGAGCCCGAACCGGTCGAGCAGCTGGGGGCGGAGCTCGCCCTCCTCCGGGTTCATGGTGCCGACCAGCAGGAACCGGGCGGCGTGCCGCACCGAGACGCCCTCGCGCTCGACGTAGGCGCGGCCCAGGGCGGCGGCGTCCAGCAGCAGGTCGACCAGGTGGTCGTGCAGCAGGTTGACCTCGTCGACGTACAGGACGCCGCGGTGCGCGCCGGCCAGCAGCCCGGGCTCGAAGGACTTCACGCCCTCGGTGAGCGCCCGCTCCAGGTCCAGCGAGCCGACCAGCCGGTCCTCCGAGGCGCCGACCGGCAGCTCGACGAGCCTGGCCGGGCGGGTGACCGCCGGGGAGTCGGACGGGTGCGGGCCGTCCGGGCACTCCGGGTCGGGGGCGGCGGGGTCGCAGGCGAAGCGGCAGCCGGCGACGATGTCGACCGGGGGCAGGACGGCGGCCAGGGCGCGCACCGTCGTCGACTTGGCGGTGCCCTTCTCCCCGCGCACCAGCACCCCGCCGACGGCGGGGGAGACGGCGTTGAGCAGCAGGGCCAGGCGCATGTCGTCCATGCCGACGACGGCGCCGAAGGGATAGGTCATGAGCAGACCACGGGTCCTCTCCCCGGGTGTCCACGCCCGGAGGTGGCAGGAGGCGACGGCGGGAGTTCCTGACTCCCCGGTCGGGACCGGGTCACAGTGGCGGGACCGCGCCGGAGTCGCACCGGGCTTCCTCCACTGCCGTCGCAGTTGGAGCGTCATTCGACCACGGGGACCCCGGGTGGGGACAGGGGCGTGTCCCTTGACGAAGCGGAAAGTCGCCCGCCACACTTTCCGACATGGAAACCAACGGGATCGGCCGGGACGACGCCGCCGCCCAGCTGGCGGCGCTGCAGGCCGACCGCGCCGCGCTGGCCGACCGCGTCGTGCCTCCGTGGTGGTACGACGCGGCGC
Organism: Modestobacter sp. SYSU DS0875; assembly: GCF_054050915.1. Taxonomy (NCBI): domain Bacteria; kingdom Bacillati; phylum Actinomycetota; class Actinomycetes; order Geodermatophilales; family Geodermatophilaceae; genus Modestobacter; species Modestobacter sp. SYSU DS0875. The sequence continues at coordinate 48,741 of NZ_JBJHAH010000008.1, forward strand.
TCGGGCTGCTGTTGTTCGGCTTCCTCGCCAGCTACGCCCTCGACTCGCCCTGGGTTACCTTCCCGGCGCTGGTCGTGTTCGGCGCCTGCCTCGCCGCGCTGATGGCCGCCTACAAGCGCATCACCGGGATCTGGGTGAACATCGACGCGCGGTCGATGCTCGTGTGGACCGTCGTCGTCTTGGTCGTCCTGGTGCCGGCCTTCGTGCTCGCCGACGGGTACGGCCACCACTGGGTGATGGTCCCCGCGGGCGCCGTCCTCGGCGTCGCGGTCACCCTCTTCGGCCGGCGCTGGAGCCGGGCCTACGCCGCCGAGCTGCGGGGCCGGCGGTGACCGGCGGTCCGCTCGACGGGGACGGGCCGGTGGCCACCCGTGACCAGGCGGCCGCGCAGCTCGCCGCGCTGCAGTCCGACCGGGCCGCGGTGGCCGACCGCCTGATGCAGCCGTGGTGGTACGACGTCGCCCTGGCGCTGCTCCTCTTCGGCTTCTTCAGCAGCTACTCGTCCCACAGCATCTGGGTGATCGCCGGGGCGCTGGTGCTCTTCCTCGCTGGGTGCGCGGGGCTGATGGCGGCGTACCGGCGGATCACCGGGGTCTGGTGGGACGCCCGGAAGGTGGGGCCGGTCCAGGGGCGCGTCCAACGGGCCACGCGCTGGTGGGCGATCGGCTTCCTGGGGCTGTACGGCGTCGGTGCCGCGGCCGAGTTCCTGCTCGACCTGCGTGGTGCCATGGTGGTGGTGGCCGCGTTGCTGGGGGCGTCGGCGGGGCTGCTCAGCCGCTGGGTCACCCGGATCTACGTCGCCGGCCTCCGCGAGGGCCGGTGACCGCCGTCGAGCCGCAGTTCGACGCGGTCGTCCACGCCCCGCCGCGACTGCAGGTCTGCGGGCTGCTCGCCGCCGTCGACACGATGGAGTTCGCCGCCGTCCGCGACGCCGTGGGGGTCAGCGACTCGGTGCTGTCCAAGCACGTCAAGCAGCTGGAGGAGGCCGGGTACGTGCAGGTGCGGAAGGCGACGATCGCCTCCCGGCAGCGCACCAGCCTGGCGCTGACCAAGGCCGGGCGGGCCGCCTTCGACGCGCACGTCGCCGAGCTCCGCCGCATCGCCGGCCTCTGAAGGCCCGGACGGCCGCTGCGGCAGAGTGCACGGCGTGGAGCGGGGGCGACGGCGGCTGCTGGCCGACTGGGCGGTGGTCCTGCTCGCCGCGGTGCTGCTGGCGCTGGTCATGGACCGGCTCTCCGTCCCGTCCCCGGCGTTGTTCGGCGGGCTGGCCGCGGGGCTGGGCCGGGCGCTGATCGGCCGCACGCAGCTGGTGCTGCCGCGGCCGGCGCTGACCGGGGCGCAGGCGCTGATCGGGGTCTCGGCCGGGGCGCTGGTGCAGCCGGAGACCCTCCGGGTCGTCGCCGACCACTGGCTGCCGGTGCTCTCGATCACCGTGGCGACCCTGCTGGTCAGCCTGGCCGCCGGGCAGCTGATGCGCCTGCAGCGCGGGATCAGCGCGGTCACCGGTGCCTTCGCGATGGTCGCCGGCGGGGCCTCCGGGATCACCGCCATGGCCCGGGACCTCGGCGCCGACGCCCAGCTGGTCGGGGTGCTGCAGTACCTGCGGGTGCTGGTGATCGTGGTGGCGATGCCGGTGGTGGCGACGACGGTCTACGGCGCCTCGCCGGGCGGTGGAGCGGCGCCGGTCGACGACGGCCCGGGCTGGGCCGCGGGGCTGCTGTTCACCGCGTTCTGCGGAGCGGCCGGGCTGGTGCTCGGCCGCGTGGCCCGCATCCCGGTCGGCGCGCTGCTGGGGCCGCTGCTCGTCGCCGCCGCGCTGGACCTGACCGGCGTCGCCCAGGGCGCCGGGGTGCCCGGGCCGGTGGAGTCGGCCGCCTTCCTGGCGATCGGGCTGCAGGTGGGCCTCGGGCTCACCCGGTCGAGCCTGCGGGTGGTCGGCCGGGCGCTGCCGCTGGCGATCGCGCTGATCGTCGGCGTCATCGTCGCCTGCGCCGGGCTCGGGCTGCTGCTGTCCGCGACGGCCGGCGTCAGCCGGCTCGAGGGCTACCTGGCGACCACCCCGGGCGGGCTCTACGCGGTGCTGGCCACCGCCAGCGGCAGCGGGGCGGATGCGACGTTCGTGCTCGCTGTCCAGGTGCTGCGCCTGTTCGTGATGCTCTTCACCGCCCCGCTGCTGGCCCGCTGGCTGAAGCGGGGGCAGCCGCCGGCCTGACGGCCCCCGGGTCGCGCGTTCCGCGGTGGCCATGTGTCAGGCCGCGCTGACGTGGCATCTCCTGGGCATGGCAGCCGACGAACCGCGAACCGACGCCGCTGCCCAGGCAGCTCCCGCCTGGCTGGTGCGATCCGCCGCCGTCGGCGGCCGGGTGCTCGTGCTGGTGGTCCTCGGGTGGCTGCTGGCCGGGCTGGCCGGGCAGCTCACCCTGGTGCTCGCCGCCGTGCTCACGGGGCTGCTGATCGCGGGAGTCGCCGCGCCGGCGGTGCGCTGGGCGAGCGGCCGGGGCGTGCCGCGGTGGGTGTCCGCCGGTCTGGCCGTGCTGCTGTTCCTGGCGGTGCTGGCCGGCGTCGGGCTCGGCCTGACCGCCCGCATCGCCGCCCAGCTGCCCCAGCTCCGCGACGCCCTGGACCGGCTCTCCACCGAGCTGTCGGACCGGTTCGGCGTCTCGGTGCCCTCCCTGGGTGAGCTCGTGGGCGGTGGTGGGCAGGGCGACGCCGGCGTGGGCGCGCTGGTCGGGCCGGCCCAGACCCTCCTGGAGGTCCTCCTGGGCGCCTTCCTCACCCTGGCGCTGGCGTTCCTGTTCTTGACCAGCGGCCCGGGCATGTGGCAGTGGCTGCTCGGCAAGTTCGGCGGCCGGCTCCGGGAGGACGTCGACGCCGGTGGCCGGGCGGCGTGGGGGACGGTGGGTGCCTACGTGCGCGGGCTGACGGTCGTGGCCCTGTTCGACGCGGTCGGCATCGGGCTCGGCCTGCTGCTGCTCGGCGTCCCGCTGGCGCTCACCCTGGCCGTGCTGCAGTTCGTCGGGTCCTACGTGCCCACCATCGGGGCCTTCGTCGCCGGCGCGCTGGCCGTCGTGGTGGCCTACGGCGCGTCGGGGCTGGGCACCGCCGTGCTCGTGCTCGTGCTGGTCGTGGTCGTCCAGCAGCTGGGCAACGACGTGGTCGAGCCGTACGTGATGAAGAGCCGGCTGCCGATCAACGCCGCGGTGGTCCTCATCGCCGTGACGGCCGGCGGGCTGCTCTGGGGGATCGCGGGGGCGCTGCTCTTCGTGCCCCTGGTCGCGGCGGCCTCGGCGGCCGGCCACGAGGTCTGGGCGCGGCACGGATCACGCCCGATCGCCGGCGGTTGACCCCCGGCGCTGCGGGACGGGTCGCCCGTCCGTGCCTACCCTGGTCGGGGCCGCCCACCGGCGGGGCACAGGCACCGAGCGAGGGAGACCGCTCTGTCCGAGGACGACACGACCGCGACCGGCACCCCCGAGGACGGGGGTGCCGTGCTGCTGTTCGTCGGCGGGCCGCTCGACGGCCGGGTGGAGGTGCGCGAGGCGCGCCACGGCGACCCCCTGCCCACCGTCACCCACGTCCACCTGCACGGTGGGCCGAAGGTGGTGCACCGGTACGACCTGCAGAGCCTGCCCGGGGGCGCCGGCGTCTACCACCTGCGGCCCCGCGTCCCCGTGCACGAGAGCGAGCCCTCGGCCGACTGACGGTCAGCGGCCGAGCCGGCGGCGGACCTCGGCGGCGACCTGGTCGAACCGGGCCCGGTCCAGGGTGGCCCCCTCCCGCCGGACGTCGCCGGCGGCCAGGCGCAGCACGCGGTCGACGCGCACCTCGCTGGGCCGGCCCCGCCGGTCCCAGGGGCCGCTGCCGATGTCGACCCAGTGCCGGCCGTGCCGGGCCTCGTCCGCGGCGTCCCGGTCGTGGTCCTTGCTGGTGAGCATCAAGCCCAGCAGCGCCTCGCCGTCCCGGCCGACCACCAGCACCGGTCGGTCCTTGCCGCGACCGTCGGCCTCCTCGAACGGGACCCACGCCCAGACGATCTCCCCGGGATCGGGGCGACCGTCGTCCCGTGGCCGGTAGTCCAGCTCGACCGGCCCGTCGTGGTCGGGGGTCGCGCGCCGGGTGACCGGCCGTGCCGCCCGAGGGGGACCCGCCGTCCGCACCGCCGCCGTCAGCCGGCCCAGCACTCCGCGCCATCCCGTCGCCATGTCCGGACCGTAGGCGGCCGGCCACGCGGCGTGCCGATCAGGGACACGCCGGGCGCGGATCGAAACCGCCGCGTCGGTCGTACCGCCCGAACCACACAGCTGTGATCCTCACGACGAACGGTGCCTGTCCGACAGCAGACGGGTCACATCGTGGTTGGGACGACCAACGGTGGGCCACTACAGGACGACGCCGGTGACCACGGCCGCGAGTGGGGAGAGAGGGGCATGCGATGAGCACAGCCCAACCGGTCCAGCCGGTGAGCGTCGCGGGCCCGTCCACGGTCCGGGCCAGTGCCCTGGCCGCGTGGCAGCTGGTCGAGGACGCGCGCTACCGGCCCGAGCGCCGGGCCCGTGCCGACCGGATCCGGCTGCTCGCCCAGCGGGCGGTCGCCGCCCGCAGAGCCGAGCGGGAGGAGCTCGCCGGCTGAGCTGCCCGAGCTACAGCTCCTGGGCGAGCTCCGCGCGGATCGTCGCGTCGTCGGGCAGCGGGGTCTCCAGCCGGCAGTGCTCCCGCAGCACCTCGCCGAACGGCGTCATCGTCGACCGGTCGACGTGGGTGCTCGGGTCCCACAGCCCCGAGCGCATGACCGCCTTGCCGCACTGGAAGTAGGCGCGGGTCACCTCGATCACCAGCACCGACCTCGGCGCCCGGCCGAACTCGGTGAGGTCGACGCCGAGGTCGTCGGGGGCGACGAGCGACGTCGTCCCGAACACCTTGAGCGTCTCCTCGGCGCCGGGCACGAAGAACAGCAGCGCGGCCCGCGGGTTCTCCGCCAGCTTGCGCAGGCTGTCGACCCGGTTGTTGCCGGTGCGGTCGGGCAGCGCGAGGCGGTGCTCGTCGAGCACGTGCACGAAGCCCGGGTCGCCGCCGCGCGGGCTGATCTCCGGCCAGCCGTCGGCACCGGCGGTGGAGAGCGTGGCGAAGGGGGAGAGCCCGATGAACGCGGCGCAGTGCCGGTCGATCCGGTCGATCTCCTTGTCCAGCACCAGCCGGCTGGGCGGGCGGTAGCCGGCGAGCACCTCCTGGTCGGAGCGCGCGGTCCCGGCGAGGCTGCTGTCCACGCCCCGACGGTAACGGTCGGGCGGTCGCCGTCGGTCGGTAGCGTGGCCGCCCGTGCCCGAGGTGTGGAGTGCCCCCGTCCGCTTCGTCGAGTGCGACCGGCAGGGCGTCGTCTTCAACGGCCACTACCTGACCTGGGCCGACGAGGCGCTGGGCGCGTGGTGGCGGGCCGTCGGGGTCGACTGGACGGCGCTGAACGCGGCCGGCGTCGAGTACTACGTGCGGGCCAGCGCCCTGGAGTGGACGGCCCCGGCCCGGCACGGCGACGTGGTGGCCGTCGACGCCGACCTGGAGCGGCTGGGCACCACGAGCGTGACGCTGCGGTTCACCGTCCGGGTGGCCGGGCGCACGTGCTGCACCGTCCGGTCGACCTACGTGGTGACCACCGCCGGCCGGCCGGTGCCCTGGCCGGACGACGTCCGCGCGCTGCTCACGGCGCCCAGCTGACGGCCGACGGAGCGGTCAGCGCGGGCCGGGCCCGGCGGTCAGCACCGGCAGGTCGGCCGGCGGGCCGGACTCGACCAGGCGCCACAGCGCGTCGGTGTCGGCGTGGTCGGCGATCAGGTCGCCCAGCGCGTCCAGCCGGGCCTCGCGCACGGCGGCGAAGTCGGTGTCCGGCGCCGCGGTGAACCGGCGGCCGGCGAGCCCGGCGACCACGGTGAGGAACGCCCGGCGGAACCCGTCGTTCTCCAGCGCGCCGTGCCACGTCGTCCCGAACACCGCCCCGGCCCGGGCGCCGTCCAGGAACGGCTCCGCGGCTGGGCTGACGGAGAGCGGGTCCACGGTGACCACGCCGTGGTGGATCTCGTACCCCTGCACGGGCTGGCCGAGTGCCGAGCCCACCGGGCGGGCCAGGGTCTTCTCCCGCGCGAAGCGCACCTCGGTGGGCAGCAGCCCGAGGCCGGGGACGACGCCGGCGCGCGACTCGACCTCGTCGGTGATGGTGCGGGCGAGCATCTGGTGGCCACCGCAGATGCCGAGCACCGGCCGGCCCTCGGCGGCCCGCCGGGAGACGGCGTCGGCGAGGCCGGTCTCGCGCAGCCAGTGCAGGTCGGCGACGGTCGACCGCGACCCGGGAAGCACGACCAGGTCGGCGTCGGCGAGCTCCTCGGGCCGGGTCGCCCAGCGCACCAGCACACCGGGCTCGGCGGCGAGCGCGTCGAGGTCGGTGAAGTTCGACAGCCGCGGCAGCCGGGCCACCGACACCCGCAGCACGTCCTCGCCGTGCGGCGCCAGGGCCGGGCCGCGGACCGTGTCGACCCCGAGGGAGTCCTCCACGTCCAAATGCAGTCCGGTCCGCCAGGGCAGCACCCCCAGGGCCGGCCGGCCGGTGAGGTCGCGCAGCTGGTCCAGGCCCGGGGCGAGCAGCCGGGCGTCGCCGCGGAACTTGTTCACCAGGAAACCGGCGACCAGCCGCTGGTCGGCCGGTGGCATCAGGGCGACGGTGCCGTAGAGCGCGGCGAACACGCCGCCGCGGTCGATGTCGCCGACCACCACGACCGGCAGCTGCGCGGCGGTGGCCAGCCCCATGTTGGCGATGTCGTCGGCGCGCAGGTTGATCTCGGTGGGGGAGCCGGCGCCCTCGCAGACCACCACGTCGAACCGGGAGCGGAGGTCGGCCAGGCAGGCCAGCGCCTGCTCGAGCAGGGCGGCCTTCATCGGCCGGTAGGACAGCGCCGTCACGTCGGCGACCGGCTTGCCCAGGACGACGACCTGGCTGGCGTTCTCCCCGCCCGGCTTGAGCAGCACCGGGTTCATCGCCGCCTCCGGCTCGACCCGGGCGGCCGCGGCCTGCATCACCTGCGCCCGGCCGATCTCCGCGCCGTCGGCGGTGACCATGGAGTTGTTGCTCATGTTCTGCGCCTTGAACGGCGCGACCGACACGCCCTGGCGCACCAGCCAGCGGCAGATCCCGGCGGTGACGACGGACTTGCCGGCGTCGGAGGTGGTGCCGGCGACGAGCAGTGCGCCGTTCATGCAGCGGTCGGGGTGGTGCCCCAGCCGGCCTTCTCCTGGCCGGAGAGCTCGGCGATCGCCTCCATCACCCGGTCGGTGACCTCGCGGCGGGTCTTCGCCTTGCCCGCCATGCCGCGGTGCTCGGGGAAGGTCAGCGGCTCGCCGAAGGTGACCCGGATCCGGTGCGGCCGCGGCCAGCGCGCGTCGATCGGCTGCACCCGGTCGGTGCCGTGCACGGCGACCGGGACCACCGGGCAGTCGGCGGTGAGCGCCAGCCAGGCCACGCCGGTCTTGCCCCGCGCCAGCCGGCCGTCCCGGGACCGGGTGCCCTCGGGGTAGATGCCGAAGGCGCCGCCGGCGCGGAGCACCCCCATCGCGGTGTCCAGTGCGGCCTGCGCCGCCCGGGAGGCCTCGCGCTCCACCGGGAGCGCGCCCAGCGCGGTGAACAGCGTCCGGGTCAGCCAGCCCCCGATGCCCGAACCGCGCCAGTACTCGGCCTTGGCCAGGTAGCCGACCCGGCGGGGGGCCATCAGCGGGATGACGATGCTGTCGATGAACGAGAGGTGGTTGCTGGCCAGGATGACGGGCCCGGTGGCCGGCACGTTGTCCCGGCCGACGACGGTGGGCCGGAAGGCCACGAGGAACAGCGGCCGCAGCACGAACCGGGCGAACAGGTAGAACACGCGCCGGCCTCCCCTCGCTCGTCCCGCACCCGGACCGGGGCTCCGGTGCCGGGCGGTCCCGGCATCTTCTCCGACGGGCGCCGGGGCGGGACGAGCGGGGGCCGACGGAACGGCTGCCGGGTCAGACGCTGCGGTCGGGCGGGCAGGCGTCGTGCAGGATCTCGCGGACGTCGGCGGGCAGGGGGCGGCGGCCGCTGGCCGAGTCGATGATCGACGCCGCGACGTCGCGCACCTTCCGGTGGGTGTGGCTGGAGATGTGCGCGAGCAGGTCGAAGGCGACCTGGTCGCCGCAGCCCATCAGCAGCATCACGATGCCCTTGGCCTGCTCGATGGCCGCCCGGCTGGCCATGGCGGTGCGCAGCTGCTCGACCTCGGTCTCCAGCCGGTGCACCTGGTCGGCGGGGGCGGCGGCCGGCGGGCGGGCGCGCTCCTCGGTCAGGTCGACGAGCAGGCCGGCGAGCGCGACGACCCTGCCCGACCCGTCGGTCTCCGGCTCGCAGACCAGCAGGACGCAGCGCAGCTGACCGTCGGGACGGACCAGCCGGTGCTCACGGGTGAACGGGGCGCCCGTGGTGCTGGCGATGCCCAGCGCCGTCCGGACGGCCGGGCGGTCGTCACGGTGCACCTGCGAGAGCAGCAGCTGGGCCGACGGCGCGACGGCGGCCGGGTCCAGTCCCTGCAGCGCGAAGAGCTCGGGCGACCACGACCACTGCCCGGTGACCAGGTCGCCGCGGAAGCGCCCGGTCAGCCGGCCGGGGGGCTGGACGGTGGAGGCGCGGAGGTTCTCCCCGACCGGGCGGGCGGCGGGGATCGTGCTGGGGGTGGCGGTCGTGGTGGAGGAGGGCATCGACTCGACCGATCTCGACAGTGCACCTGGGTCCTGCCGGTGGGACCCTCCGCACGCCGTGCTTCCGACGGGGGAGCGCCCATCGCCCCGGTGGGCGACCACGCTGGGAAGTTACCGACCTGAGCCGTTCTGCGCACGGGGAGCCGGAGCGGCGTGCTCCAGCACCCCGGTGCCGTCGTGACCAGCCGTGATGGCGCCGCGACGGTCCGGCGGCGGGACGTCAGACGACGGTGCGCGGCGCGGGCGTCCGGCCGCGCTCACTGCGCAGCTCACCGGCGAGCCCGGCCAGCACGTCGACGGCGGTGCGCAGCTGCTCGGCCGGCCGGGTGAAGGGGAGCCGGAGGTGGTCGTCGAAGGCGTGGCCGGTGCCGAAGACCCGCCCCTCGGCCAGCAGCACCCCCCGTGGCGCGGCGGCGGCCGCCAGCGCGGCGGAGCTGAGCCCGGGCGGCAGGGCGCACCACACCGACAGCCCGCCGCCCGGTGGGTGCACCCGCCACTCCGGCAGCTGCTCGGCCAGGGCGGTCAGCAGTGCGGCGCGCTGGCTGCGCAGCTGCTCGCGCCGCTCGGCGAGCACGGCGTCCAGGTCGCGCACCAGCACGGTGGCGGCCAGTTGGTCGAGCAGGCCGACGGAGAGCTGGCGGCGGCCGAGCACCCCGGCCAGCCGGGTGGCCAGGGCGGCGTCGGTGCGCAGCCAGCCGATCCGCAGCCCGCCCCAGACCGCCTTGGCCAGGCCACCGAGGGTGACCGTGGCGGCGTCGGGGAGCCCTGCCGCGTACGGCGGCAGCGGCCCGTCGTCCAGGTACAGCTCGGCGCACACCTCGTCGACGACGGTGAGCACCCCCTGCTGCCAGAGCGTGGCGGCCAGCCGGCGCCGGCCGGCCGCCGACATCCGCGCCCCGGTCGGGTTGGTGAAGTCCGGCATCAGGTAGGCCAGCCGCGGACCGCTCTGCCGGGCCGCCAGGTGCGCGGCCTCGACCAGCGCGTCGGGGCGCTCCGGGTCGACCGCCACCGGCACCAGCCGCGCGCCGGCGCCCTCGACGACGCGCAGCGCACCGGGGTAGCTGGGGTGCTCGACCAGCACCCGGTCGCCGGGCTCCAGCAGCGCCTCGGCGACGACGGCGGCGGCGTCGCCCACCCCGGCGGTGACCACGATCTGCTCCGGGTCGGTGGGCAGCCCGCGGGCGGTGAACCGGTCGGCGATCGCCGACCGCAGCCCGGGCAGCCCGCCGGGGGCGTAGCCGTGCCCGGCGGTGAGGGCGGGCAGCTGCTCCAGCGCCGCCCGGTAGGCCGGCTCGAGCTGGGAGGTCGCGGCGGGTGCGGCGTGGGCGAGGTCGATGTGGCCGGGAGCGTCGGAAGGCAGCCAGTCGCGAGCCGGGGCGCCGCCGGGCGGCTCCAGGACGGTGCCCGAGCCGTGCCGGGTCCGCGCCCAGCCCTCCTCGCGCAGCACCCGGTAGGCCGAGGCGACGGTGACCCGGCTGGTGGCCAGCGCGGTGGCGAGGTCGCGTTCGGCGGGCAGCCGCGTCCCGGGTGCGAGCCGGCCCGCGTCGACCAGCTCCCGGATGCGCCGGGCCAGCCCGGCGTACCGGGGCGTCGGCAGGGTGGTGACCGCCCCGACCAGGGTGGCCAGCTCCTGCGCCGGAGTGGACTGCTCGACGACCCCGGGTGGCATGGCGCCACCATGCCGGATTGGACCGCTTTGCACCAGCCCGGACGGTGCCACTGTCAGCCCATGAGCCCTGCTGGCGGACTGACCGTCCTGATCGTCCTGTTCCTGGCGCTGGGTGTGCTGGCCGGGCACACCCTGCTGGTCACGCTGCGCGGCGGGCTCGGGCCCGCCGACCCGCCGGCCAGCCACCCGCGCGTCGACCCGGCCGGCTTCCCGGTGCCGCCGGAGCCGCGGGGTGTGCTGCCCCGGCACCCGGCGCAGCCGCGTCAGGCGCGCGGCCCCCGCCGGACCCGGCTGATCGCGGCCAGGGTGGCCGCGGTGGTCCACACCGCGCGGGAGAGCCGGGCGGCGCGGCGGATGTCCGCGCGCACCGGCGGCTGACCGTCGCCGAGGGGAGGCCGCTCCTCGGCCCGGCTGCCGTACACGTTGCGCCCGCCCAGCCGGAGGCCCAGGGCCCCGGCCAGCGCGGCCTCGCAGCGCCCGGCGTTCGGGCTGGGGTGGGCCGCGCCGTCCCGCCGCCAGGACCGCCACGCGCCGGTGGCCGACCCGCCGGCGACCGGCGCGGCGGCCACCGTGAGCGCGGCGGTGAGCCGGGCCGGCACCCAGTTGAGGACGTCGTCCAGCCGGGCCGACGCCCAGCCGAAGCGCTCGTACCGGGCCGAGCGGTACCCGACCATCGCGTCCAGGGTGTTGGCCGCGCGGTAGCCGAGCAGCCCCGGCAGCCCGGCCACCGCGCCCCAGAACAGCGGCGCGACGGCGGCGTCGGAGGTGTTCTCCGCGACCGACTCCACCGTGGCCCGGACCAGCTCCGCCTCGCCCAGCGCGGCCGGGTCGCGGCCGGCCAGGGTGGGCAGGTGCCCGCGCGCCGCCGCCAGGTCGCCGGCGTCGAGGTGCTGCGCCATCGTGGCCGCGGCCCGGTCCAGCGAGGTGCCGCCGAGCACCGCCCAGGTGGCCAGCGCGGTCACCGCCGTCCGGGCGGCCGGGGAGGCGGCGGTGCTCCGGGCCAGGGCGGCGCCCAGCGCGGTCGCCGTCCCGACGCACGCGGCGGTGTACGCCGCTCCCGTGCCCCGGCCGTCGCGCCAGATGCGGTGCTCCAGCGCGCCTGCCGCGCGGCCGAAGCCGGCGACGGGGTGGAAGCGGCGCGGGTCGGCGAGCAGCAGGTCGGCCGCGGCGCCCAGCGCCAGCCCCGCGGCGGTCGCGCGGCGGAGGGCTGAGGGGCGGGACATCGCGGCCACTGTAGGGAACCGGGGCATTCCCTAGGATCGACGGTCATGCGCGTGCCCGGCCGTTACGACGGCGTCGCCCGGCCGATCGTCACCTACGGCAGCAACCCCGTGCTGCACCGCCCCTGTGCCCCGGTCACCGTGTTCGACCGCGCGCTGCGGCACCTGGTGCTGGACATGTTCGCCAGCATGCAGGCCGCCGACGGGGTGGGGCTGGCGGCCAACCAGATCGGGGTCGACGCGCGGGTGTTCGTCATCGACTGCCCGGACGCCCACGGCGAGGACGTCGTGGGCTACGTGGTCAACCCGGAGCTGACGATCCTGCCGCCGGTCGACGAGGAACCGGCGACGGAGACAACCGAGGAGGGGTGCCTGTCGGTGCCCGGCCCGTACGCCGAGCTGCCGCGCGCCTTCCGGGCCCGGGTGGACGGCGTCGACGTGCACGGCGACCCGACCTCGATCGAGGCCACCGGGATGGCCGCCCGCTGCCTGCAGCACGAGGTCGACCACCTCAACGGCACCGTCTACGTCGACCTGCTGCCCGAGGAGCTGCGCGAACGGCTGCTGGCCGAGGCCGCCGGCCCGGAGGGCGAGCTCCCCGCGTGACGACCGTCGCCGGACGGCTCCGAACCGCGCCTTCCACGCTCTTCGCACCCTTTCCACGCACTGCAGCACGGGGGAAGCGCGCGAAGAGCGTGGAAGGCGGGGCGGGTGAGGAGGCCCTGTGAGCTGGACCGTCACCGTGGTCGGGATCGGCGCGGACGGCTGGGACGGCCTCTCCCCGGCCGCGCAGCGCGCGATCGCGGGCGCCCAGGTCCTGCGCGGCAGTGCGCGCCAGCTCGACCTCGTCCCGCCGGCGGTCGAGGCGGACCGGGTGCCCTGGCCCTCGCCGATGACGCCCGCGCTGGCCGAGCTGCCGCGCGCACACCCGGAGCGCCGCGTCGTCGTGCTGGCCAGCGGTGACCCGATGCTCTCCGGCGTCGGCACCTCGCTGGTCCGGCTGTTCGGCGCCGACGTCGTCGACGTGGTGCCGCACCCGTCGTCGGTGACCCTGGCCTGCGCCCGGCTGGGCTGGGCGGTGGAGGAGACCACCGTCGTGACCGTCGTCGGCCGCCCGGTCTCGTCGGTCCTCCCGCACGCGACTCCCGGACGGCGGCTGCTGGTGCTGGGCTCGGACACCCGGACACCGGCGGACCTCGCCGTCCTGCTCGCCGGGGCGGGGTACGGCGCCAGCCGGCTCACGGCCCTCGCCCAGCTCGGCGGCCCCGCCGAGCGGCGGTTCACCGGCACCGCCGCCGGGTGGGCGCACCCGGAGACCGACCCGCTGGTGCTCACCGCCGTCGAGGTGGCCGCCGACCCGGGGACCGTGCCGCTGCCGACCGTGCCGGGCCTGCCCGACGACGCCTACAAGTCCGACGGGCAGCTGACCAAGCGCGACGTCCGGGCGGTCACGCTGGCGCGGCTGGCCCCGCTGCCCGGCCAGCTGCTGTGGGACGTCGGGGCCGGCGCCGGGTCGATCGGCATCGAGTGGATGCGCGTGCACCCGACCTGCCGGGCCGTCGCCGTGGAGGCCGAGCCCGCCCGGGCCGACCGCGTCGGGCAGAACGCGGCGCGGCTCGGTGTCCCCGGCCTGCAGGTGGTGCGCGGCCGGGCACCGGAGGCGCTGGCCGGGCTGCCGGACCCCGATGCCGTCTTCGTCGGCGGCGGGGCCACCGTGCCCGGCGTGCTGGACACCTGCTGGACCGCGCTGCGACCGGGCGGCCGGCTGGTGGTGAACGCGGTGACCCTGGAGAGCGAGGCGCTGGTGGCCCAGTGGCGGGCCCGGGTCGGTGGGGAGCTGACCCGGCTGTCGGTGGCCCACGCCGCCCCGGTCGGGAGCTTCACCACCCTCCGCCCCGCCCTCCCCGTGACGATCTGGAGCGTGACCCGATGACGCGCTTTCTCGCGATCAACCACGCGCGCTTTCTCGCGATCAACCACGCGCGCTTTCTCGCGAGAAAGCGCGGCGGGGGAGGGGCGAAGCGATGACGGTGCACTTCATCGGCGCAGGGCCGGGCGCGGCCGACCTGGTCACCGTGCGGGCGGCCCGGCTCATCGCGTCGGCCCCGGTCTGCCTGTACGCGGGCGCGCTGGTGCCGCGGGAGCTGCTGGACACCGCCCCCGCGGGCGCCCGGCTGGTCGACACCGCCGACCTGGACCTCGACGAGATCACCGCCGAGCTGGTCGCGGCGCACGAGGCGGGGCTCGACGTCGCCCGGCTGCACTCCGGCGACCCGTCGGTGTACAGCGCGATGGCCGAGCAGATGCGCCGGCTGGACGCCGCCGGGGTGCCCTACGACGTCGTCCCGGGCGTGCCGGCGTTCGCGGCGGCGGCGGCCAGCCTGAAGCGGGAGCTGACCGTGCCGGGCGTGGCGCAGACCGTCGTCCTCACCCGGACGTCGGCGCGCTCGACGCCGATGCCGCCGGGGGAGGAGCTGGCCGCCTACGCCGCGACCGGCGCCACGCTGGTGCTGCACCTGGCCGTGCAGCGCATCGACGAGCTCGCCCCCGAGCTGGCCGCCCACTACGGCGCCGACTGCCCGGTCGCGGTGGTGGCGAAGGCCAGCCGGGACGACGAGCTCACCCTGCGCGGCACGCTCGCCGACATCGCGCAGCAGGTCACCGACGCCGGGGTGCGGCGCACCGCCGTGGTGATCGTCGGCCGGGTGCTGGCCGCCGGCGAGTTCCCCGACAGCCACCTCTACTCGACGACGAGATGCCGCAGCTAGGCGCGCCCCACCACCGTGCCGGCGCGGTCGATCACCACGACGTCGACCTGCACCGGGGCGCCGAGCAGCACGCCCTCCGCCGTCCGGCGGGCGCCGGCGGCGACCAGGTCGCCCAGCGGCAGCCCGGCGGCCTGGCACTGCCGGAGCGCGTCCAGCGCGGTGTTCGCCGCGCGCACGCCCTCGACCAGCTCCGGCGCGGCCCCGGCGTCGGCCACGAGCTGGGCCAGCGCGGTGAACGACACCTGCGAGCGGGCCGAGTGCAGGTCGAGGTGCCCCTCGGCCAGCTTGGCGAGCTTGCCGATGCCGCCGGCCACGGTCAGCCGGGGCACCGGGTGGCGGCGCAGGTACTTCAGCACCGCCCCGGCGAAGTCGCCCATGTCCAGCAGCGCGTCGTCCGGCAGGCCGTACAGCTCCTGCGCGACCCGCTCGCTGGTCGACCCGGTGCAGCCGGCCACGTGCTCCCGCCCGGCGGCGCGGGCGACGTCGATGCCGCGGCGGATCGAGTCGATCCACGACGAGCACGAGTAGGGGACGACGACGCCGGTGGTGCCCAGCACCGACAGCCCGCCGAGGATCCCCAGCCGCGGGTTCCACGTCCTCCGCGCCAGCTCCGCGCCGTTCTCGATCGAGACCTCGACGACGACGTCGCCGGTGCCCCCGTGGTCCCGCGCCACCGCGGCCACGTGCTCGCGGATGAACTGCCGGGGCATCGGGTTGATCGCCGGCTCGCCCACCGCCAGTGGCAGCCCGGGCTTGGTCACCGTGCCCACGCCCTCCCCGGCGCGGAAGAGCACCCCGCTGCCCGGCTCGCCGTGGCTGACCCGCGCCGAGACCAGCGCACCGTGGGTGACGTCGGGGTCGTCGCCGGCGTCCTTGACCACCGCGGCCCAGGCGGCGTCCGGTGCCAGCTCCTCGCGAGCCAGCGCGAAGGAGGGGTGCCGGTCGTTCGGCAGGGAGATCTCGACCGGGTCGGGGAACTCACCGGTGAGCAGCGCGGTGTAGGCGGCGGTGGTGGCCGCGGTCGCGCAGGCGCCCGTCGTCCAGCCGTGCCGCAGCCCGCTGGCACCGTCCCTGCTCACGGGCACATGGTGCACGGGTGACCGGTCAGGTGCTGGTGCTGGGCGGCACCGGCGAGGCGCGGCGGCTGGCCGCCGCGCTGCTCGCCCAAGGGGTCGACGTCCTGAGCAGCCTGGCCGGGCGGGTCGCCGACCCGGTGCTGCCCGAGGGGCCGGTGCGGATCGGCGGGTTCGGTGGCGCCGACGGGCTGGCCGCGTGGCTGGCCGAGCACCGGCCGCGCGCGGTGGTGGACGCCACCCACCCCTTCGCCGCGCGGATCACCGCCAACGCCGCGGCCGCGGCGACCCGGCAGGGCACCCCGCTGCTGCGCCTGCAGCGCCCCGGGTGGACGCCGGGCCCGGGGGACACATGGCGATTTGTCGACACGTCGACCCAGGCCGCCGAGGCGGTGGCCGGGTACCGCAGCGTCTTCCTCACCACCGGCCGGCAGGGCGTGGGGGTGTTCGCCGGCCTGCCCGGGCGGGTGCTGGTCCGCTCGGTGGACCCGCCCGACGAGCCGCTGCCCGCCGGCGCGACGCTGCTGCTGGACCGCGGGCCGTTCAGCGTCGCCGACGAGCTGGCGCTGATGCGCGAGCACGCGGTCGACGTCGTCGTCACCAAGGACTCCGGCGGGCACCTCACCGAGGCCAAGCTGGTCGCCGCGCGAGAGCTCGGCATCCCGGTGGTCCTGGTCCGCCGTCCGCCGCTGCCGCCGGGCGTCGAGACGGTGGCGACGGTGGAGGAGGCGCTCGAGTGGCTGCGGTGAGGTTGGTGCTCTTCGACCTGGACGGCACGCTGGTCGACTCCACGCCGGGCATCTGGGCGTCGATCCGGGTGGCCGCCGCCGAGCTGGGGCTGCCCGCGCCGACGGAGGCGCAGCTGCGCTCGATGGTCGGGCCGCCGCTCTGGGAGGGGTTCGCCGCGGCCTTCGGCATCGGCGGGGACGACGTCGACCGGGCGGTGGCCGCCTACCGGGCGCACTACACGGCCGGCGCGATCCTCGACGCACCCGTCTACCCGGGCATCGCCGAGCTGCTGGCCGAGCTGACCGACGGCGGTGCCCGGCTGGCGGTGGCCACCAGCAAGCCCGAGCCGTTCGCCGTCCGGATCCTGGAGCACACCGGCCTGCTGCCGCGGTTCGCGAGCGTGCACGGCGCGACGCTGGACGGGCGGGTCCGGCACAAGGAGCAGGTCGTCGCCGCCGCCCTCGCCGCGCACCCGGACGGCGAGCGGCCGGTGCTGATCGGCGACCGGTCGCACGACGTGCTCGGTGCCCGGGTGCACGGGCTGCCCTGCATCGGCGCCGGCTGGGGCCCCGCACCACCCGGCGAGCTGGAGACGGCCGGTGCGGCCGCCGTCGCCGCCACCCCGGCCGACGTCCTCGGGGTGCTCGCCGGGCTCTGACCGGATCGCGATGGGGTCACGGGAATGCCCGTTCTCTGGACCGCAGGGACCGGTCGGGACAAGGTCTCGGGCGTGCGGGAACCCCTGCCGGCCGTGGCCGGGCTCGTCCTGGTCGCCGGCGGCGGCGGTGCGGGCGTCGGGAGCGGTGGGTCGTGCGTCGGCCCGGAGCTCTCGGTCCACCCCGCGCAGGCCCGGGCCGGCGAGCCGGTCGTCGTCTCGGTGGAGTGGCTGCGCGAGGGGTGCCACGACACCGGCCGGGGACTGGAGGAGCGCCCGGCCGTGGCGTCCGCCGTCCTCGTGCAGGACGGGACGGCGACGACGCTCGGGACGCTGACGGGTCGTGGTGAGCGCTTCAGCGACCGGCTCGACGTCACCCTCCCGACGGACGCCGTCCCAGGTCCGGCGTCCGTCGCGCTGGAGACCGGGGACGGCTCGCCGCGGGGTGTACCCGCCGACCTGGTGGTACTGCCGTGGACCCCGGTCGGTGATCAGTTCCAGCCACCCCCGGACGCTGCCGCCCTCCGTGCGGGCGCCGGTCGACCGGCACCGATGGTCTCCTCCGATCATCCAGACTGGCGCCGTGTCCACCCTGGAGCACCGCGTCGACGAGTTCCTGCATGCCCCGTTGGCCGGTGCGTTCCTCGTGCTGGCTGCCCGCAACGACCTGGGCACAGACCAGCTGGCCGACCCCGCCACGGCGTGCACGCTGGCCAGCACTGCCCTGTGCGAGCTGAACCCCTGGAGCGGCGGTCGTCGACCGGCCGCCGTCCGTGCCGACGTCCTGGCGGCCGCGCGACCGGTGCGCCCGCTGCTCGCCGACGTGCTGGCCGACGAGCGCACCAGCTGGTGGGACGCCCCACTGCAGCGCGACGCGCAACTGCTGCTGACCGGCCGGGAGGACCGCCGACCCGGGCCGTTCGACGTGCCCGTGCCCGCCGGGCCGGTCAGCGGGTGGGAGGCGTACGCACAGAAGCCCACGCACGCACTGATCACCTCCCCAGCTGCTGCCCACCGGTGCCGGCGTTGAGGTGCGCGTCAGGTTGCCCGGGGGTGCCCATCCGAGGTCCTGCCGTGTCAGCTTGTAGGCCGATGGCAGCGCGTTCGTGTCAGAGCCGGCTGCGTCGGGTGGGGAGGGCGGCGATGCGGCGCGCGGTGACGTCTGGTGCATCGGACTCGGTGTGCACCACGTCGGTGGCCAGGTGCTCGTCGCGGCCGTCCCCCAGCCAGCGCGCCAGCCAGTCCACCCCGTCGGCCTGCCAGTCGTGACCCTTGTCGAGCAGGCAGCGGGAGCGCAACACCTGCCAGGACCTCTCGGCGTCAGGCGCCGGGCGCAGCAGCACCACCTGGGGGACCGGCGCCAAGGCCTCGGCGACCTCGGCGAACAGCGCCGGGTCCTCGATGTGGGTGTGCCCGGCGCCCAGCGCGAGCACCGCGCGACGGTGGGTGGTCACCAGGTCGACGACGGCGGCGACCAGGGCGACCTCCCACTCGCGGTGGGCGGCGTGGAAGCCGACCTCCGCGGCGCGCCGGCGCAATCGCTGGACGCTCCAGCCGACACGTGCGTAGGAGGGGGCGGCGTGCTCGTCGGCGTCCACGAAGGGGCGATCGGTGATGTCTGCGAGCAGTGCACCGGCCGTGGACTTGCCAGCGGCGGGCGGACCGATCAGGACGCTGAGCACCGACAGAGCCTGACATCGCGGCTCGACCACCGGGGTCGACGGGGCCTGCGGCCAGGTCGCTCCTCCGGTCTCCGACGAGACCGATGACTTCGGCGGGCCGGTGCGGTCTCCCTTCCGGCAGCGACCGATGCGACCGGGAGGACCCCCGTGCCCGACCCCACCCTCACCACTGACGACCTGTGGGCAGCCGTCCACGCCGAGCGCGCCGCGCTGGCGGACGACCTGGCCGGCCTGACCGCGGAGGAGTGGGCACGGCCCTCGTTGTGCGGGCGCTGGAACGTCGAGCAGGTGCTCGCCCACCTGACGGCGGCGGCCAGCACCGGCCGCGGCCGCTGGCTGACCAGCATGCTCGCCGCCCGGTTCGATGCCGACGTGCACAACGAGCGCCGGCTGGCCGAGCAGCGGGGCGCGGACCCCGCCGCCAGCCTGGCGCGCTTCCGGGCGGCCGTCCCCAGCACCACGGCGCCGACCGGGCACACCGCCGCCTGGCTCGGCGAGGTGGTCGTGCACGCCCAGGACATCCGCCGCCCGCTCGGCCTGCCCGGCGCTCCGCCGGTGCCGGTGGTCACCGCGGTGGCGCGGTTCTACGCCGCCCGCGACTTCGCGGTGGACAGCCGGACGGCGGCCCGGGGGCTGCGCCTGCAGGCCACCGACGGCCCGTTCACCGCCGGCGACGGGCCGCTGGTCACCGGCACCACCCTGGCGCTGACCATGGCGATGGCCGGCCGGGTGACCTGCTGCGACGAGCTGACCGGCCCGGGCGTGCCGGAGCTGCGAGCTCGGTGCACCCCCGGCTGACCGAGCCCCGCGGAGCTCAGTTGACGCCGATGTGGTGGCGGAACCGGTCGCGGCGGGTGTGCAGGTCCCACAGCAGGTCGGCGAGCACGGCCGGGTCCTTGTCCGGGCTGCCCGGCTCGATCTTGCCCGGGATCACCAGCTGCGAGACCTGGATGCCCTCCTCGCCGAGGGCCTCGTGCAGCAGTTGGGCGTAGGCGGCCTGGCCGGCGAACGCCACCGACGTCCCGGTGACGGTGCGCCCGGGGGTGACCGCCGAGCCGCCGTTGACGAAGAGGATCGTGCCGCGGTTCCCGCCGAGGAACCGCATGCCGGGCAGCACCTGGTGCACCGCGGCGACCGGCCCGTAGATGGAGAACTCGACCGGGCCGACCAGGTCGGCGGGCGTGGTCTCCAGCACCGGTCGCATGAAGTCCTTCTGCGGCAGCGGGCTGTACTGCAGCACCTCGATCGGGCCGAGCGTCTCGGTGGCCTGCTCCAGCGCGCGGGCCAGCGAAGCCGGGTCCCGGACGTCGGCGGCGAAGCCCCGGGCCTGGACGCCGTCTGCGGCCAGCTCCTCGGCCAGTGCGTCCAGCTTGGGCTGGGAGCGGGAGAGCAGCGCCACGGCGAAGCCCTCCGCACCGAACCTGCGGGCCACGGCCGCGCCGAGCCCGCGGCCGGCACCGATGATCGCGATCGTCGTCATGCCGGGTGCAAGCCGGCCGGACGCCGATCTGTTTCGCACGGCAGGATCCCGGCATGACCAGCCGCATCGCCGTCCTCGCCATCGACGCCGTGCAGCCCCGCCTCATCGCCGACTTCTGGTGCGTGGTGCTCGGCTGGTCGGTCGTGGAGGAGGACGACGGCGTGATCAGCATCGGTGGCGACGGGGGGCAGATCGACGTCTGCCCCGTGCCGGAGGCCAAGACCGTCAAGAACCGGCTGCACCTGGACCTGCGGGCCGACGAGTCGAGCACCGCCGAAGAGCTGGACCGGTTGCTGACCCTGGGTGCCCGGCGGGTCGACGTGGGCCAGGACGACGACGTGAGCTGGACCGTGCTGGCCGACTCGGAGGGCAACGAGTTCTGCCTGCTGTCCCGCACGGTGCAGGAGGCGGAGGAGTGACCGGTGCTCCCGCGGGCTAGATACCGCCGGTGACGAGCCCCCCGCTGACCGATGCGCTGCAGGCACTGCGCGACGAGGTCGCCGCCGCGCCGCTCGGGCTGGCCACCCCCGGGCGGGACGCCGCGGCCCGCACCGCCGCCGACGTCGTGCACCAGGTCGACGACTACCTGCTGCCCCGGCTGCGCGACCTGGACGCCCCGCTGCTCACCGTCGTCGGCGGCTCCACCGGCGCCGGGAAGTCGACCCTGGTCAACAGCCTGCTGCGGGCGCACGTCACCGCCCCCGGCGTGCTGCGCCCCACCACCCGGGCGCCCGTGCTGGTCTGCGCCCCCGCCGACCGGGCGGCCTTCGCCGGCGACCGGGTGCTGCCCGGGCTCGCCCGCACCACCGGCGGTGCGGCTGGGCCGGGCGGGCTGCAGCTGGTCACCCACGACGGGCTGCCGGCCGGGCTGGCGCTGGTCGACGCCCCCGACGTCGACTCGGTGGTGGAGGCCAACCGCGACCTGGCCGGGCAGCTGCTCGCCGCCGCCGACCTCTGGGTGTTCGTGACCACGGCGGCCCGCTACGCCGACGCCGTCCCCTGGGACCTGCTGCGCACCGCCCAGGAACGGGGCACCGCGCTGGCCGTCGTCCTGGACCGGGTGCCCCCGGAGGCGACCGGCG
Source organism: Modestobacter sp. SYSU DS0875 (assembly GCF_054050915.1). Classification (NCBI taxonomy): domain Bacteria; kingdom Bacillati; phylum Actinomycetota; class Actinomycetes; order Geodermatophilales; family Geodermatophilaceae; genus Modestobacter; species Modestobacter sp. SYSU DS0875. Next base: position 69,847 of record NZ_JBJHAH010000008.1, read on the forward strand.
AGGTCGCCGGGGACCTCGCCGGGATGCTCGAGCGCGGCGGGCTGGGCGCCGCCCGGCTGTTCGTCGTGGAGGAGCGGCCGCTGACCGACGGGCTCCTGCCCGAGGACCAGGTCGGTCCGCTGCGCGCCTGGCTGCACGGCCTGGCCGCCGACGCCGAGCAGCGGGCCGCCGTCGTCCGGCAGACCCTCGCCGGCGCGCTGGCCAGCCTCGACGAGCGGGTCGCCCACGTGCAGGCGGGGGTGGTCGAGCAGGCCACCGCCGCGGAGGCGCTGGGAACCGCCGCCGACGCCAGCTACGCCCGGGCTCGGGCCGCGGTCGACGAGGGCGTGGGCAACGGCAGCCTGCTGCGCGGGGAGGTGCTCTCCCGCTGGCAGGAGTTCGTCGGCACCGGGGAGTGGATGCGTTCGCTGCAGGGGCAGGTCGGCCGGCTGCGCGACCGGCTCACCGCGTCGCTGACCGGCCGGCCCAACCCCGCCGACTCGCTGCAGGGCGCGCTGGAGTCAGGCGTGGAGCTGCTGCTCCGCGCGGAGGCCGACGCCGCCGCCGAGCGCACGGTCACCAGCTGGCGGTCGCTGCCCGGTGGGCCGGATCTGCTCGCCGGACGGGAGGCCGAGCTGGAGGGCGTCTCCCCGCGCTTCACCGGTGCGGCGGCCGACGCCGTCCGCGACTGGCAGGGCACCGTGCTGGAGCTGGTGCGGACGGAGGGCGCCGGCAAGCGCTCCCGGGCCCGGCTGCTGTCCTGGGGGGTGAACGGCGCCGGCGCGGTGGTGATGGTCGCGGTCTTCGCCTCCACCGCCGGGCTCTCCGGCGCCGAGGTGGTCGTCGCCGGGGGCACCACCGCGCTGGGCCAGCGGGTGCTGGAGGCGGTGTTCGGCGACGCCGCCGTCCGGGAGCTCGCCGCCCGCGCGCGGGCCGACCTCGACGCACGCGCCGACGTGCTGCTGCGCGAGGAGCAGGCCCGCTTCGACGAGCTGCTGGCCGACGCCGCCCCCGCGGCCGGGGCCGCCGAGCGGCTGCGCGCCGCCGTCGCCGCGCTGGCGACCGCCCGCGGGGCAGCCGCGTGAGGCGGCGGGAGACCTCGCTCGCCGACCGGTTGGGCGCGCTGCGCGAGGCCGTCGAGGTCGCCGAGGGCCGGCTGGAGGTGCCCGAGGTCGGCGCCGCCCGGTCGCTGCTGGCCAAGGCCGGGGCGCGGGAGGCGCTCGGCGACGCCACCGTCGTCGCGCTGGCCGGGGCCACCGGCAGCGGCAAGTCCACGCTGTTCAACGCGCTGAGCGGCAGCGAGGTCAGCACCCCGGGCGTGCGGCGGCCGACCACCGGCATCGCGCACGCCAGCGTCTGGGGTGCCGACGGCGCCGACCGGCTGCTCGACTGGCTGGAGGTGCCCCGCCGGCACCGCGTCGACCAGGGTGACCCCGCACTGGACGGGCTGGTGCTGCTCGACCTGCCCGACCACGACAGCGTGCGGGTGGAGCACCGGCTGGAGGTCGACCGGCTGGTGCAGCTGGTCGACGTGCTGGTCTGGGTGCTCGACCCGCAGAAGTACGCCGACGCCGCCGTCCACTCCCGCTACCTGGCGCCGTTGGCCGGGCACGCCGGGGTGCTCGTCGTCGTCCTCAACCAGGTCGACCGGCTCGACGAGGCCGCCGCCCGCGCCTGCCTGGCCGACCTGCGCGGCCTGCTGGACGCCGAGGGGCTGGCCGGCACGCCGCTGCTGGCCACCGCGGCCCGCACCGGCGCCGGGCTGCCTGAGCTCCGGGCCGAGCTGGCCCGCCGGGTCGGCGCCCGCCGGGCCGCGACCGACCGGCTGGCCGCCGACGCCCGGGGCGCCGCCGCCGGGCTCGCCGCGCACTGCGCGCCCGACGCCGGCCCCGACCGCAGCCGGGACCGGAGCGAGCGGGAGGGGCTGGTCGAAGCGCTGGCCGATGCCGCCGGGGTGCCCGCGGTGGCCACGGCGGTGGAGCAGTCGGCCCGCCGCCGCGGCGCCGAGCACACCGGGTGGCCGGTGCTGCGCTGGACGTCGAAGCTCCGCAGCGACCCGCTGCGCCGGCTGCACCTGGGCTCCGAGGCCGCCCGCACGTCGCTGCCACCGGCCGGTGCGGTGCAGCAGGCGGCGCTCGGCGCGGCGCTGCGCCGAGCCCGCGACGAGGCCGGCCACGGGCTGCCGCAGGCGTGGCGCGACGAGCTGCGGCGCACCGCGGAGCTGTCCCAGGAGCGGCTGGCCGACCGGCTGGACCGGGCCGTGGCCGGCACCGATCTGGGGCCGCAGCGCACCCCGCTGTGGCAGCGGGCCGTCGGCGGGCTCCAGTGGGTGCTCGCGCTGGTCGCGCTGGCCGGGGCGCTGTGGCTGCTCGGCCTCGTCGGGCTGGGGCTGCTGCAGCTGGACGACGTCGTGCCGCTGCCCCGGGTCGAGGGCATCCCGCTGCCCACGCTGCTGCTGGCCGGTGGGCTGGTGGCGGGGCTGCTGCTCGCCCTGGTGGCCCGGCCGCTGGTCCGCGCCGGGGCGAGGCGGCGGGGCCGGCAGGCCCGTCGTCGGCTGCTCGACCGGGTGGCCGAGGTGGCCGACGCGGAGGTGCTCGAGCCGCTGGGGGAGGCTCGCGCCGACCACGACCGGTTCTGCGCCGCCGTCGGCCGCGCCGGAGCCGGCTGACGCGGCGAGACCCGCGCTTGTCCGCGGGAAAGCCCCCGCGCTTGTGCGCGGAGAAGCACGCGCGCTTGTGCGCGGAGAAGCCCCCGCGCTTGTGCGCGGAGAAGCACGCGCGGTTGTGCGCGGGAAAGCACGCGCGGTTGTGCGCGGAGAAGCACCCGCGCTTGTGCGCGGGAAACCGTGCTGAGGGAGGTCAGTCCGGCGTCGTCAGGCGGGACGGCGGGTGCTCGGCGAGGCAGAACAGGTTGCCCTCCGGATCGGTGAGCGTCGACCACTGCACCCAGGGCACCTCGTCGAGCACGTCCCACTGGTGGGTGGCGCCCAGCGCGACCGCCCGGGTGACCTCCTCCTCGCGGCACCCCCACGGCACGGTGAGGTCGAGGTGCTGCCCCGGCCGCTCGGGCCGGGGGCCGGAGCGCGGCTGGAAGAACATGGCGAAACCGTCGGGCTCCCGGGCGGACACGAACACCCGGCCCTCGTGGTCGCCGACCACGGTGCCGCCGAGCAGCTCCGCCCAGAAGCCCGCCAGCGCCCGCGGTGAGGCGGCCTCGACGTTCACCGATCCGAGGCTGATCGCGGTCGTGGCAGGCACGCGCCGGAAGTTACGGACGGGCGCCGGCCGGGACAACCGTCATCTGTCGTGGACCGGTTCCAGCCGCGGCTGCCCCACCGGTGCCGGCGTGATCGCGGGCCGACGGCGGTGCAGCGCGAGCCCGGCGACCGCGGTCAGCGCGAGGACGATGACCACCGCGCCGTAGACCTCGGCGGTGGCCTCCAGGCCCACGGAGTTCGCGGCGGTCCCGGCGGCGATCGCCGGCAGGCTGAACGCCAGGTAGCTGACGGTGAAGACCGCCGAGATCAGCGCCGCCCGCTGGCCCGGGTCGACGCCGGCGGTCACCGTGGCCATCGCCCCGAGGAAGGCGCCGCCGAAGCCGAACCCGGAGACCACCGCGGCTGCGAAGAAGAGGGCCAGCGACCCGGTCCACAGGGCGGCGATCGTGCCGGCGACGCCGGTGGCGAAGACCAGGGCCCCCACGGTCATCCCCCGGGTGGGGGCCAGCGACCGCATGGTCAGCGACCCGATCACCCCGGTGCCGTTGAGCGCGAGGATCGGCAGCGCGCCGGTGACGTGGTCGGTGACCCCGAAGACGGTGGCGGCCAGCGACGGGCTGAGGGAGGCGTAGAGCCCACCCAGCGACCAGGTGGCGATCAGGCACGGCAGCACCAGCAGGAACGCCCGCCGCTGCGGCGCGGGCACGTGCACGCTCGGCACCAGGGAGGCCGCCAGCCCCGGCCGCCGGGGCGAGGTCTCGGGCAGCAGCAGCACCCACGCCGCGGCGGCCAGGCAGAGCACGGTGAGCACCCCGAACACCCAGTCGGTGGGGGCCGGCACGAACTGCACGGCCAGGCCGGCGCCCACCGCGCCGAGGGAGAGGCCCAGTCCGGGGCCCGCGGAGTTGACCAGCGGGCCCAGCGGCCGGTCCGCGCGCTGGGTGTCCAGCAGGGCGGCGCCGAACGCGGCGGTCAGCGCCCCGGTGGCGAAGCCCTGCACGATGCGGGCGACCAGCAGCCACCCCACGCCGTCGGCGGCCCAGAACAGCACCATCGACACCGCCTCGACCAGCAGCGCGACGGCGAGCACCGGCCGCCGTCCGACGTGGTCCGAGAGGCCCCCCACCACCAGCAGGGAGAGCAGCAGCGCGAAGGCGTAGACGCCGAAGACGACGGTCAGCGTGCCCGAGCCGAAGCCGAACTCCTCGGCGTAGACCCGGTAGAGCGGGGAGGGGACACCCGAGGCCGCGAGCATCAGGATCAGCAGGACGGCGACCGACCAGAAGGCGGCCGGGCGGGAGAGCGTTCCTCGGGGCACGAACGGGTGCAAGTCCCAACCAGCCGGTCCTGTTCCCGACGTCACCCGGTCAGGTGGCCGTGGGGGGTGGCGGTCAGCCCGGGTAGCGGCGGCTGGTGAACACCTGGCCGGACGGCGTGACCCGGGTCTGGGTCGAGCCGATCAGCAGCAGGCAGCGCATGTCGACCGTCTCCGGGTCCAGCCCGGCCAGCGTCGTCACCCGCACCGACTCCTCCGCACCCCCGACGTCGCGGCCGACGACCACCACGGTGTCGGGGTCGCGGACGTCGAGCAGCGCCTTCTGCGCCTCGGCCAGCTGGTGCGGCCGGGCCTTGGAGCGCGGGTTGTACAGCGCGAGCACCAGGTCGGCCGCGGCCGCGGCGCGCAGCCGGTCGAGCACGACGTCCCAGGGCTTGAGGACGTCGGAGAGGCTGATCACCGCGAAGTCGTGCCCGAGGGGGGCACCCACCCGCGACGCGACGGCCTGCGCGGCGGTGAGCCCGGGCAGCACCCGCACCTCGACGTCGGGGAAGCCCTCAGCCGCCACCTCGAGCACCGCGGCGGCCATCGCGAAGACGCCGGGGTCGCCGCTGGAGACCACCGCCACCCGGCGTCCGTCCCTGGCCAGCTGCAGGGCGGCGGCGGCGCGCTCGGCCTCCACCCGGTTGTCGCTGGGGTGGCGGATCTGCCGCGGGTTGGCCGGCACCCGGTCCAGGTAGGGGCCGTAGCCGACCAGGTCGTCGGCCTCGGCCAGCGCCTCGGCGACCTCCGGCGTGGTCCAGGACCGCTTGCCGGGGCCGAGTCCGACGACGACGACCTCGCCGGTGCGCAGCGCCTCGTCGTCCGAGCGCTCGGGGGTGTTGCCCGGGCCGGTCAGCGGGCTGGGCAGCAGCGCGAGGGAGAAGTAGGGCACCGTCTCCGGGTCGACCTCGGCCAGTGGGGCGACCCGCTGTCGATCGGTGGTGGCCCGCTCGACGTACCAGGCGCGGTCGAGCACGCCCGCGGCGTCGAAGGCATCGCGCACGCCCGCGAACGTCCGGCCCAGCTTCATCACCGCCGCGGAGTCGGTCGTGGCCAGCCATTCGGCGAGCTCGTCGGGAGGGAGCGTGCCGGGCAGCACGGTGAGCACCTCGTCGCGCTCGACCAGCGGCCGGCCGAGCACGGCGGCGGCGCCGCTGACGCTGGTCACCCCCGGGACCACCTCGGTCGGGTACCGGTGCGCCAGCCGCTTGTGCATGTGCATGTAGGAGCCGTAGAAGAACGGGTCGCCCTCGGCGAGGACGACGACGTCCCGGCCGGCGTCCAGGTGGGCGGCCAGCCGCGCGGCGGCGGCCTCGTAGAACTCGTCGATCGCGCCCTGGTAGCCGCCGGGGTGGTCGGTGGTCTCGGTGGTGACGGGGTAGACCAGCAGCTCCTCGACCTGGCCGGCACGCAGGTACGGCTCGGCCAGCCCGCGGGCCACGGAGCGGCCGTGCTGGGCGGCGTGGAAGGCGACGACGTCGGCGGCGCCGATCAGCCGGGCGGCCTTGACCGTCACCAGCTCCGGGTCGCCGGGCCCCAGCCCGACCCCGTACAGCCGCCCGCTCACGAGCGGGCCCCCAGGGCGGAAATGGCCATCTCTGCCCTCACTCGGCCGTGCTCGCGATCGCGTTGACCGCGGCGGCGGTGATCGCGCTGCCGCCGCGCCGGCCGTGGACCACGAGGAAGTCCAGGTCCGAGGCGGCCAGCGCCTCCTTGGACTCCACCGCGCCGATGAAGCCCACCGGGATGCCGATGACGGCGGCCGGCCGGGGGGCGCCGGCCGCGACCATCTCCAGCAGGTGGAACAGCGCGGTGGGCGCGTTGCCGATCGCCACGACGGCACCGTCGAGCCGGTCGCCCCACAGGTGCATCGCCGCCGCGGTGCGGGTGGTGCCCATCTCGCGGGCCAGGTCGGGGGTGCGCGGGTCGTTGAGCGTGCAGACGACGTCGTTGTCCTTCGGCAGCCGCCGCCGGGTGATCCCCGAGGCGACCATCTGCGCGTCGCAGAGCACCGGGGCGCCGGCGTGCAGCGCCTCCCGGGCCTTCGCCACGACGTTGTCGGACCAGGCCACATCGGCCACCAGGTCGACCTGCCCGCAGGCGTGGATCATCCGGACGGCGACCTGGGCGACGTCGGCGGGCAGCCCGGAGAGGTCGGCCTCGGCGCGGATCGTGGCGAAGGACTGCCGGTAGATCTCGGCGCCGTCGTGCTCGTAGGAGTACATCAGTCCTTCTCGATGAGGTAACCGGTCGGCGTCGCCACGACGTCGACCACGCGGCCGGTCGGGCGGCCGCAGCGGCGGGCACAACCGGCCCAGTGCTGTCGGGCGCCGCCGGCCGGCAGCGTGCCCGCGGCCACGGCGGCGGTGGCGTCGGCCCGCACGTCGGCCAGCGACTTCGCGCAGCCCGGCCGTCCGGCGCAGGCGGTGACCAGCCGCCACGGACTGCTCGGCTCGGTGACCAGGCCGGCACCGGTCAGCGCGGCGGCCGCCTGGTCGGCGTCGGCCAGGTCGGGGACGACGACGGTGCGCCAGGGGGTGACCTCGACCTGGGGTGCGAGGTCGGCGAGCAGTTCGGCCTGCTCGGCGGTGAGCCGGCCCAGCGGCACGACGACGGCCAGCGCGGTGCGGCCGTCGTCCTGCGGCAGTGGGCCGGCCGGCCCGGTGACCGGCGGGCTGACCCGCTCGCGGCCCGGGGCGTCCGGCCGCCGGCCGGTGAGCCGCTCGGTGACCCGCGCCCAGCCGTCGGTGAGCTCGGCCAGCCGCCAGGCGGTGCCGCCCTGGGCGGCCCGCTCGGCGTGGAAGGCCGCGCTTGCGGCCAGCGCCAGGGCGACCGCGTCCCCGGGGCGGGCCCGGACGCCGGAGTCGGTGCCGCCGAGCAGCAGGGCGACGACGTCGGAGGCGAGGGCGAGCAGGGTGACGTCGGCGCCCAGCCCCGCCACGTCACCACGGCCGTCGTCGAAGGCGACCAGGAACCGGCCCGGCAGCTCGGCGAGGGCGGGGTCGGCCAGCAGCGCGCTGTCGAAGGAGCGCACCCAGGGCCGGACGTCGAGGTGCCCGCCCCGCCGGCCGGAGAGGCTGCTGGCCAGCACGTTGCGCACCCGCTCGTGGGTGGCGCTGGGCAGCAGGCCCACCGCGGCCAGCCGCTCGCCCAGCTCGGTCTCGGCTCCGGCGGGCAGGCCGCGCAGCTGGGTATTGCCGCGGCTGGTCAGCTCCAGGTGCCCGTCGCCGAGGTCGCGGGCGGCGGCGGCCAGCGTGCGCAGCTGCCCCGCGGTCAGGCCTCCGCCGGGGACGCGCACCCGGGCCAGGCCGCCGTCGGCGGCGGTGTGGGTCTGCAGCGCACCCGGACACGCGTCGGCCCGGTCCCGCGCCGGCCCGGGGCCGGACGGGGGGAGGGCGGTCTGGGCGGAGGACATCGCGACGGAGGACATGGCGAGGGCGAGGCTACTTCCCCGGACGGGGGGCCCTGCCGGACAGTCGGGGGCCTGTCCGGCAGGGCGGCTGGTCACCGCAGGGCGCGACCGTCCATCTCCATCCAGACGCGGCGGCGGTCGGCGCGGGTGCGCACCTGGGCCATCGCGGTCACCCGGCGCTGCTGCTCCGGGGAGGCCCGGTGCTCCACGACGGCGAGCTCCGCGTCGCGCATGGCCCGCTCGGCGGCGACCTCCGCCGGGCTGGTGGGCAGCTCCTGGCCGGTGTCGTCGTCCCCGTCGGTGGCCGGCCGCTCGGTCCGGTAGGGCGAGTCCTCGGGCAGGTTGCCGCTGACCCGGCCGTAGGTGCCCAGGGTGAGCAGCACCAGGCCGGCGCAGATGGAGAAGATGACGTTGGCCATGGAGAAGGCGAGGACGTTCCAACCGGTCTCCAGCACGGCCAGGTTGGCCAGCGCCGACACCAGGAACAGCGCGCCCACCGCCATCATCACGGTCGAGGCGGTGCGGGAGCTGTGCAGCGCGGCGGCGATCAGCACCGCCGCGGTGACCAGCGAGATGGTCGACAGCAGGCCGTTGGATGACAGGCCGAGGACGCGCTCGCCGTCGGTGGAGAAGTAGTCCAGCCCGTCGACGAGACCGAGCACGCCGAAGACGGCCAGCACCAGGGCGACGACGACGGCGCCGATCCGGTGCACGGCGGGCACCACCCGGGCGGTACCGGTGGCGGGGCTCTCGGCGGGTTCGGGGTGCTCCCCGGTGCCGGGGGAGGAGGGGTGGTGGCGCAGGGAGAGGGCCATGCGGGACTCCGGGAGTGGCAGGGCTGCGAACCGGGGCCACGCTGGCACCGGCCTCGATGGCATACCCAGGCGATAGCGGCCAATCCGGTCGTGGGCGTCCTTTCTCGTTTCGTTGCGTGATGGATCCAGTGCGCAGCGTGGTGGGGAAGCGATGGCCGGGGCCCGGTGTTCGACCGGCCGGAAGGAGCGTCATGACCCAGCCGTTCGAGATCGACCTGCACTCCGAGTACCTGCGCGCCGACCTGTTCTTCGCCATGGGGCAGCCCACCGAGGCCGCCCGGGTCCTGGAGCCGGTGGTGGCCGCCGAGCCGGGCAACCAGGCAGCGCTCGAGCTGCTCGCCCGCAGCTACTACGGCGCTGCCCGGCTGGCCCGGGCCGAGGAGTGCCTGACCCGCCTGGTGGAGCTCGCGCCGGCCAACGGGTGGGCCCGCCGGGCGCTGGCCCGCACCCTGGAGCGCCAGAGCCGAGGTGCCGACGCCGCCGTCCACCACCGCGTGGCCGACGCGCTCGGCGCGAAGTGAGCTGGTCGGGTCCGGCTTGAGCCAGGACACGGCGGGGTGGAGTCGCGTGCGCGCGGCTCCACCCCGCCGTCGGCGGGCCGGCAGCCCCCGCTCGGGGCAGGTGGTCCTCAGCCGCGTTCGGTGACCGGCACGAGCTCGCCGTCGGCCAGCCGCCGGCGGTAGCCGAAGATCTCCGCCTTCACCACCCTGGCCATGATGTAGAGCCCGATGATGTTCGCGAACGACATCGCGAAGATCATGCTGTCGGAGAAGCCGATCACCGCGTCCAGCGTCGACGATGCGCCGATGACGACGAAGATGCAGAAGACGACCTTCCAAGCCCGGTCGACCAGCATCGACTCGCCGAACAGGTAGGTCGCCGCCTTCAGCCCGTAGTAGCTCCAGGCGAGCATCGTGGAGTAGGCGAAGAGGATCACCGCGACGGCGAGCACCACCGGGAACCACGACGCGACCGTCGCGAACGCCGCCGACGTGGTCTGCACGCCGGCGTCGCTGGCGTCATCGGCCCAGGTGCCGGTGATCGTGATCGCCAGCGCGGTCATCGTGCAGATGACGACGGTGTCGATGAACGGCTCCAGCACGGCCACGTGGCCCTCGCTGGCCGGTTCGTTGGTCTTCACCGCCGAGTGCGCGATCGCCGCCGATCCGAGGCCGGCCTCGTTGCTGAAGGCGGCCCGGCGGAACCCCTGGATGAGGACGCCGACGACGCCGCCGAAGCCGGCCTCGGGGCTGAACGCCTGGGAGATGATCGCCCAGATCGCCGAGGGGATCTCGGTGAGGTTGAACAGCAGCACCAGCAGGCACGCGACCACGTAGAAGACCGCCATGAACGGCACGATCTTGTCGGTGACCCGGGCGATGCTGCGGATCCCGCCGATGATCACGGCGCCGACCAGCAGCGCGAGCACCAGCCCGAACACCGCCCCGGCGGCGCCCCCGCCCAGCGGGCCGTCGGCGCCACCGGTGACCGACTGCGCCTGGCTGAAGGCCTGGTTGGACTGGAACATGTTCCCACCGCCGACCGCCCCGCCCAGGGTGAAGATGCAGAAGGCGACGGCGAGCACCTTGCCCAGGCCGCCCATGTTCTTCTCGGCCAGGCCGCGCCGCAGGTACCACATGGGCCCGCCGGAGACCCGGCCGTCGGGGAAGACGTTGCGGTACTTCACCCCGAGCGTGCACTCCACGCCCTTGGTGCACATGCCGACCAGCCCGGCCACGATCATCCAGAAGGTGGCGCCCGGCCCGCCCAGGGAGAGCGCGACGCCGACCCCGGCGATGTTGCCCAGCCCGACGGTGCCGGAGACCGCGGTGGCCAGCGCCTGGAAGTGGGTCACCTCCCCGGCGTCGGCGGGGTCGTCGTACCGGCCGCGGATCAGCTGGACGGCGTGGCCGAAGGCGCGGAACTGGAACCCGCGCAGGTAGATGGTGAAGAAGATGCCGGCCGCCACCAGCCACACGACGATCAGCGGCAGCTCGACGCCCTCGTCGATGAAGTCCAGCGGCACCGCGTAGAAGACGACGCCCTCGATCCAGCCGGAGACCGGGGCGAAGAAGTCGTTGACCGACTCGTCGAAGGTGGCGGCGTGCACGGCTGCGGACGTCGTCATCACGGCACCACCAGGACGGGGACGGGGGAGAGCTGGATGAGGTTGCTCGGCGTGGACCCGAACAGCAGCGTGCGGACCCGGCTCTGCCCGACCCGGCCGACGATGATCCAGACCGCGTCGTACTCCCGGGCCAGGGCAACCAGCGTCTCGGCCGGGTGGCCGTGCCGGACGACGCCCTCCAGCTCGAGGTCCCCGTGCGCCGCCGACAGCCGGGCCGTCACCGGCTGGAGCACCCGCTCGCGCGCGGCGGTGGCCTCCCGTCGTTTCTCGATCGCCCGGCGTTCGTTCTCCTCGGCGCTGCTGAACGCGTAGGGCGACCACGGCACCACGCAGGCCAGCACCAGCCGCAGGTCGTGCCGCCCGGCGGCCTCCGCGGCGGCGTCCGCCGCGCGTCCGCTCGCCTCGCTCCCGTCGAGCCCGACGATGATCGATCTGGACACTGCTGGACCCCCAGGTGTCGCGGACGTTGCCGGAAAGCTAGTGGCCCGCCGGACCTCCGGCCATCCGAAGGCCTGGCGCTCACGGGGTGTGGTGTGCTGGAGCCCCGCCGCGGTGCCAGCAGCCCGTCGGACGGCGCCCCCGACCGACCCGTGCTCGTCCTGGAGACCACATGCACCGCCGCACCGTCCCTGCCGCGTTCCTCGTCCTCGGCCTGTCGCTGGCCGCCTGTGGCAGCGACGACGGGCAGTCGGCGGGCCCCGCTGCGCAGATCAGCACCGACCTCTCCGAGGCACCGGACGTGCCGGCCGCCGGGGAGCCGGCCCCCGACGAGCTGGTGATCGAGGACGTCGTCGTCGGCGACGGCGCCGAGGCGACCGAGGGGTCGACCGCGGAGGTCAAGTACGCGGGCGCCCTCTACGAGGACGGCGAGGAGTTCGACTCGTCCTGGAGCCGCGGGGAGGACTCGACGTTCCCGGTGCCGCTGGGCGAGGGCGCGGTGATCGAGGGCTTCGAGCAGGGCATCGAGGAGATGCAGGTCGGCGGCCGGCGGGTGGTGGTCATCCCCAGCGAGCTCGGTTACGGCCCGCGGGGCCAGGGGCCGATCCCCGGCGACGCGACCCTGGTCTTCGTGATCGACCTGGTGTCGGTGGACTGACGCCGCTACCGGTACCGGTACCACTCGGGGAGCCGGGTGCGGCGGTCCACGCGCTGGCTGACCAGCTGCCGGCCGTCGGCGGCGACGGCCTCCGCGGTCGGTGGCTGCTTGCCGCCCCAGACCACCACCAGGTGCCCGTGCCGCGGCACCCGGATCTCCCGCGCGCCGACGACGACCCGGTCGACCGCCGAGCTCGCCCGCAGCACGGCGTAGGAGACGTACCGGGCGCCCCAGGGCACCAGCCGGCCGGCGCTGCGGTTCGCCGAGCCCCCGCCGGTGACGACGAGATGGCCGCCCAGCACCGAGGCGTCGGGGCGGTCGGCCAGGTCGTCGTCCTCGAAACCGCCCCCACCGCCGCCCAGCACCACCCACTCCTGCCCGCGCCGGGCGAGTGCCCAGGTCTCCTGCGCCACGAAGCCGACGCTGCGCCGGGCGAACATCGTGCAGGCGACGTCGCCATCGACGTCCACCGCCAGCGGGGCGAACCGCCGACGACGGCTGAGCCGCGGTGGGGCCTCCGGCAGACCGTGCTCGAGAAGCGCGACGCTCTCCGCGAGCACGTCGTAGGCCACCGCCGCAGGCTAGGGGCGGGCGCGCGCCGGGGACAGCGGGTTCAGTCGGTGCCGTACCTCGCCAGCCGGGGGTCGTCGGCCGGGACCTGGCGCAGCGACGCGAGCATCTGCTCGAACTCGGTCCGTTCGTCGTCGGGCGGGGTCACCAGCGCCACGGTGCCCGGGGCGGGCTCGACCAGCAGGAACGTCCGCGGCGTCGACCCCGGCGGACCGCCGTCGGCCTCTCCGCCCTGGGGCCGGGCGATGATCGCCGGCCGGCCGCCCAGGGTGGTCAGCCGGTCACCGACGTCCGCCGTGGCCGCCAGTGGGAGCAGGACCGGTCCGGGTACCTCCACGTCCAGCACCCGGGTGATCTCGCCGTCGGTCAGCTCCGTCCACCACGTCGTCACGTTCTGCGGGGTGGTGTACGGCGCGCCCTCGCGCTGGTGGACGACGTCCCAGCCGGGGCCGGCCGCGGGGTCCCAGCTGACCCGGGTGCCGTCGACGAGCACCGCGGCGAGCGCCTGCCGGGCCTCCTCCAGCGGCATCCCGGCAGCCTCCACCGACCACTGCTGGCCCTGGTCGTCGGTCCAGACCCACCGGCGCAGGTCGGTCGTGGAGGCCTGCACGTCGAAGCGGAGCGCCGGGTGGCCGAGCACCGTGTCCGGCACGCTCCCGTCGACCAGGTGTGGCTGGTCGACGCGCGCGTCCACCGGGCCGGTGACCGCGATCCGCGCGGTCACCAGCCCTGCTTCGTCCTGCCGCACGACGGCGAGGGACGGCGGGATGCAGGTGGAGGCGCGGGAGTTGTGGCGCACCATGATCGACCGGTAGGACCAGCCGCTCGGCAGCCGGTCGGGCAGCAGCCGGACCTCGGCGTCCTCCGGCCGCACCGCGCTGGCGTACGCGTTGCCGCAGCTGATCGACCCGTCCGTGGCCACGGCCGGGGAGAGCAGCGTGGGTGCCCCGCCACCGTCGTCCTGGAACGCGCTGATCACCAGGGGGACGGCGGTGAGCGCGGCGGCGGCCGCGGCGATCAGCACGACGCGGCGCGGCCAGGGGGAGCGGTGGCCGCCCGCCGGGGCGGTGGTCGCGCGCTCGGCGTCCACCCGCGCCCGCACCCGGGTGAGCAGGGCCGGGTCGTCGGGATCGTGGCCCGCCGGGTCGGCGGCGCGCAGCAGGGCGTCGGGGTCGCGGGTCACGCGGCACCTCCGGGGGAGTCGGGGCAGGGGGCCGGGACGGGGGCGACGGGGTCCGCGCGGTCGGCGAGCAGCGCGGCGAACCGCCGGCGGGCGCGGTGCAGCCGCACCTTGAGCGCGCCGCGGGTGCAGCCGAGCGCCTCGGCCGCCTCCTCCTGGGTCAGCCCGTCCCAGGCGAGCAGGGTGAGCAGCTCGCGGTCGGCGTCGGAGAGCCGATGCAGGGCAGCGGTCACCTCGTCGTCCGGGCCGGTGACCGGCCAGGCGAGGTCCGCGGCCGGTTGGGCGCCGATCCGCTCGGTGAGCGCGTCCCGGCGGCGGTGCCCGCGCCGGACGTTCGCGCTCACGCCCCGGGCCACGCCGAGCAGCCAGGGCAGCCCGAACGCCGGCACCTCGTCCAGGCGCCGCCAGGCCACCACGAACGTCTCCGCGACCACGTCCTCGACATCGTCCGGGAGCACGTGCCGACGGGCGTACCGGACGACGGCCGGGGCGTGGTCGGTCCACAGCCGGTCGAACCGCTCGTCAGGCGTCACGGGGCTTCCTCAGGGCGCACACCCGGGAAGTGTCCGGACGCCGCCGTCCGGTTACAGCCGGCTCAGTTGATCTCGTCGGCGTCCCAGGTGAGCGAGTCCTCCGGGCGCACCTCCAGCGCCTCCAGCACCGGGTGGGCCAGCAGCTCGTCGACCAGCGCACGGCTGCCGGCGACCAGCGTGGAGTCGAAGTCGATCTCGGTCCCGACGCACCAGGCCCGGTCGGCCGGCCAGCACAGGTTGGGGGACTGCGGGAGGAACCAGCCGACGGTCACCTGGTCGCCGATGAACCGGGCCGCCCCCAGCGGGCCGTGCAGCAGCAGGTAGCCGCGGTCCAGCGGGTGCCGCACCCGCGGCCCCGCGAGCTCCTCGGTCGTGAACGCCGGTGGCTCGGGTCGGGACCGCTCGGCGCTGGGGTGGTAGCCGATGACGCCCCGCCGCGTGTCCACCCAGGCGTAGCCCTCCCACAGACAGAACCAGCAGTCGTCCGGCGTGGTGGTGTGCCCGGCCAGGACGTCGAGCAGTGCCGTCAGCTGTTCGGGGACGAGGTTCCCCTCCTCGGGCCGGCCGTCGGTCCAGTCGCCCCCCTGCGCGTTCAGCGGGTCGTCGGAGCCGACCAGCCGGTGCCACTGCACCAGCGGGTGCACCGCACGCCCGGTCGCCACCGCCACCTCCGCCCAGGACACCAGCCGGTCGCCGACGTCGACCGGGTGGAGCAACCGGGCGTACGCCGCGAAGCCGGTCGGGACGACGCTGCCCACGGTGCCTGGCCGGTCGGCCAGTCGCGGCAGGATCCACGCCGCGGCGGCGACGTCCGCGCTGTACGCCGGGGCCTCGGGGTGCACGGGGACATCGTCGCCGCGGTGTCCAGCGGGTTCTGCCGCCCGTGCCCGCCCCGGGCGCCGGGTAGCGTCTGGCGCACATCACGGCAGCGCGCGCGGAAGCCGGTGCGAACCCGGCGCGGTCCCGCCACTGTGTGCCCCGTCCCGCTGGTCGGCCGGGGTGAGCCAGACACCGCGGCTGTCGTGTCCGACGACCCGGGGCGCGGACCCCGAGGGAGGCACTGCCTTGAGCTCTCGCACCTTCACCCTGCTCTCGACGAGCGACACCGACCTGTTGAGCGCCCGGTCCAGCGCGGCTGACTGGCGGCTGGGCAACCCGGCCCGGCTCGGCGCCGACGGGATGGTGGACCTGGCCGCCGGCAGCGACCTCGTCGTCGTCCGGATCCTGGGCGTACGTCGCCAGTACGAGGAGGTGCTCGCCCCCCTGCTCGCCGGGCCGGCTCCGGTCGTCGTCCTCGGTGGGGAGAACGTGCCGGACGCCGAGCTGATGGAGCTCTCGACCGTGCCGATGGGCGTGGCCACCGAGGCGCACGGCTACCTGGCGCAGGGTGGCCCGGACAACCTCGAGCAGTTGCACCGCTTCCTCGGCGACACCGTGCTGCTCGAGGGTGAGGGCTTCGAGGCGCCGTCGGTCGCACCCGAGTGGGGCGTGCTGGAGCGCTCTCCCGCCGGTGACGGGGGGAAGAGCATCGCAGGGAGCGCCAGCGACCGAGGAGCGGAGCGAGTCCGGAACGGCGACGTCGAGCAGTCGCGGGGGAGTGGCCCGACCGTCGCCGTCCTGTACTACCGGGCGCACCACCTGTCCGGGAACACCGGCTTCGTCGAGGCGCTCTGCACCGCGATCGAGGCGGCCGGCGGCCGTGCGCTGCCGGTGTTCACCGCCTCGCTCCGCACCGTCGAGCCCGGCCTGGTCGAGCTGCTGCGCACCGCCGACGCCCTGGTGGTCACCGTGCTGGCCGCCGGTGGGTCGAAGCCGGCCACGGCGCAGGCCGGTGGGGACGACGGCGCCTGGGACGTCGGCGAGCTCGCCGACCTGGACGTCCCGGTCGTGCAGGGGCTCTGCCTGACCAGCTCCCGCGCCGACTGGGCAGCCAACGACGACGGGCTCTCCCCGCTGGACGTCGGCAACCAGGTCGCCATCCCGGAGTTCGACGGCCGGCTGATCAGCGTGCCGTTCTCCTTCAAGGAGACCGACGCCGACGGGCTGACCTCCTACGTCGCCGACCCCGAGCGGGCCGCCCGGGTCGCCGGGACGGCGGTCGCGCACGCCCGGCTACGGCACACCCCGCCGGCCGAGCGCCGGATCGTGGTGATGCTGAGCGCCTACCCGACCAAGCACGCCCGGATCGGCAACGCCGTCGGCCTGGACACCCCCGCCTCGGTGGTCCGGCTGCTGGCCGCGATGCACGGACAGGGCTACGACATCGGCCCGTTCGACGGCCCCGACGCGCTGCCCGGCGTCGCCGACCTGGACGGTGACGCGCTGGTGCACGCGCTGATCGCCGCCGGCGGCCAGGACGAGAACTGGCTCACCGAGGAGCAGCTCAGCGGCAACCCCGTGCGGATCCCCGCCGCCGAGTACCGCCGGCACTTCGACTCGCTGCCGGCCGAGCTGCGCGAGGCGATGGAGGAGCACTGGGGGCCTGCGCCGGGGTCGCTGTTCGTCGACGGCTCCGGTGACGACCAGGCCATCGTCTTCGCCGCGCTGCGCGCCGGGAACGTCGTGGTGATGGTCCAGCCGCCGCGCGGTTTCGGGGAGAACCCGATCGCGATCTACCACGACCCGGACCTGCCGCCGTCCCACCACTACCTCGCCGCCTACTGGTGGCTGCGCTCGGGTCGGGATGCTGGAGGATTCGGGGCGCACGCGATGGTGCACGTCGGCAAGCACGGGAACCTCGAGTGGCTGCCGGGCAAGACCGTCGGGATGTCCGCGGGCTGCGGCACCGACGCCGCGATCGGGGACCTTCCGCTGGTCTACCCGTTCCTGGTCAACGACCCGGGCGAGGGCACCCAGGCCAAGCGCCGGGCGCACGCCACCCTGGTCGACCACATGGTGCCGCCGATGGCCCGCGCGGACTCCTACGGCGACATCGCCCGGCTGGAGCAGCTGCTCGACGAGCACGCCAACATCGCCGCGATGGACCCGGCGAAGCTGCCCGCCGTCCGGCAGCAGATCTGGACGCTGCTGCAGGCGGCCAAGCTCGACCACGACCTGGGCCTGACCGAGCGCCCCGAGGACGACCACTTCGACGAGATGATCCTGCACGTCGACGGCTGGCTCTGCGAGATCAAGGACTCCCAGATCCGCGACGGGCTGCACGTGCTCGGCACCCCGCCCTCGGGGCAGGACCGGGTCGACCTGGTGCTGGCGATGCTGCGCGCGCGGCAGATCTGGGGCGGCGCCGTGGCCCTGCCCGGGCTGCGCCAGGCGCTCGGGCTCACCGAGGACGGCACCGCGGGGCTGAAGGAGACCGACCGGGTCGAGGCGCAGGCCGAGGCGCTGGTCGCCGGGATGGAGGAGCGCGGCTGGACCGCCTCCGCCATCGCCGACGTCGTCGGCGGCGTGCTCGGCACGACCGACGACGACGTCACCGCCGTCCTGCGGTTCGCCGTCGAGGAGGTCGTGCCCCGGCTGGAGCGCACCACCGACGAGCTGGACATGACGCTGCACGCCCTCGACGGCGGCTACGTGCCGGCGGGGCCGTCGGGTTCGCCGCTGCGCGGGCTGGTCAACGTGCTGCCGACCGGGCGGAACTTCTACTCGGTCGACCCGCGGGCGATCCCCTCCCGGCTGGCCTGGGAGACCGGATCGGCGATGGCCGAGTCGCTGATCGACCGCTACCGCGCCGACCACGACGGGCAGTTCCCGCCCTCGGTCGGGCTGTCGGTGTGGGGCACCTCGGCCATGCGCACCGCGGGTGACGACGTCGCCGAGATCCTCGCGCTGCTCGGCGTCCGGCCGGTCTGGGACGAGGCGTCGCGGCGGGTGACCTCGCTGGAGCCGATCGCCCTCGACGAACTCGGCCGGCCGCGGATCGACGTCACGGTGCGGATCTCCGGCTTCTTCCGCGACGCCTTCCCGCACGTGGTCACCATGCTCGACGACGCCGTGACCCTGGTTGCCTCGTTGGACGAGTCCGACGACCAGAACTTCGTGAAGGCGCACGCCGACGCCGACGTCGCCACCCACGGCGACCGGCGGCGGGCCACCACCCGGGTGTTCGGCTCCAAGCCCGGCGCCTACGGGGCCGGGCTGCTGTCGCTGATCGACTCCCGCGACTGGCGCGGGGACGCCGACCTGGCCGAGGTCTACGCGGTGTGGGGTGGCTACGCCTACGGTCGCGACCTGGACGGCGTGCAGGCCCGCCCGGACATGGAGGCCGCCTACCGGCGGATCGCCGTGGCGGCCAAGAACGTCGACACCCGCGAGCACGACATCGCCGACTCCGACGACTACTTCCAGTACCACGGCGGCATGGTCGCCACGGTGCGCGCGCTGACCGGCTCCTCGCCGGAGGCCTACATCGGCGACTCCACCCGGCCCGAGCAGGTGAAGACCCGGTCGCTGGTCGAGGAGACCTCCCGGGTGTTCCGTGCCCGGGTGGTCAACCCCAAGTGGCTGGCCGCGATGCGCCGGCACGGCTACAAGGGCGCCTTCGAGCTGGCCGCCACCGTCGACTACCTGTTCGGCTACGACGCCACCACCGGCGTGGTCGCCGACTGGATGTACGAGAAGCTCGCCCAGACCTACGTGCTCGACCCGGAGAACCGGGAGTTCATGGAGAAGTCGAACCCGTGGGCGCTGCACGGCATCGCCGAGCGGCTGCTGGAGGCGGTGGACCGCGAGATGTGGGCCGAGCCGGACCCGGCGCTGCTGGCCGAGCTGCAGCAGGCCTACCTGGACACCGAGGGCGACCTGGAGGGCGGGGAGACCCCGGCGCAACAGCCGGTCTGAGCGCCGGTCGACAGGCAGGGGTTCGGGGAGCTTGTGCTCTGCTCACCACCAGTGAGCAGAGCACGAGCTCCCCGGACCACCACTCGGCAGCCCGATGCCGATGAGTTCTGCCGGACCGCGGAGTCCTCTGCTGCATGGCGACGACTCTGCTGGCGATCGGCACGCGCAAGGGGCTCTGGCTCGCGACGAGTGAGGACCGACGGACCTGGTCCCTCTCCGCACCGCACTTCCTGATGACCGAGGTGCCGAGCATCGGCATCGACGTGCGCGGCGGGCGCACCCGGGTGCTGCTCGGCGTCCGCTCGGAGCACTTCGGGCCGACCGTCGTCCACTCCGACGACCTCGGCGCCACCTGGACCGAACCCGAGGGCGGCGCCATCCGGTTCCCCGCCGACACCGGCGCCGCGGTCGAACGGGTCTGGCAGCTGCACCCGGACTCCGCCGACCGGCCCGGGGTGGTGTGGGCCGGCTGCGAGCCGATCTCGGTGTGGCGCTCGGACGACGGCGGGGAGCACTTCGAGCTCTGCCGCGGGCTGTGGGACCACCCGCACCGCGCCGAGTGGGGTGCCGGCTACGGCGGGGCGGCGGCGCACTCCGTCGTCCCCGGGCCCGCCGGCACGGTGCACGTCGCGATGAGCACCGGCGGGGTCTACCGCACGCGGGACGGCGGCGCCTCGTGGCAGCCGCGCAACGCGGGCATCTCCGCGTACTTCCTGCCCGGGCCGCCACCGGAGTTCGGCCAGTGCGTGCACAAGATCGCCCGGGACGCCGCCGTGCCCACCCGGCTGTACGCGCAGAACCACCACGGCGTCCACCGCTCCGACGACGACGGCGACACGTGGACCTCGATCGCCGGCGGGCTGCCCTCGGACTTCGGCTTCGTGATGCTGGCCGACCCGCGCCGCGGCGGGCGGATCTGGGTGGTGCCGCTGGTCGCCGACGGCCGGCGGATCCCGCCGGACGGGCGGCTGGCCGTGCACCGCAGCGACGACGCGGGGGAGACCTGGCAGGAGCTGACCGCGGGGCTGCCGACCGACGAGTACAACGCGGTGCTGCGGGACGCCACCTGCGTGGACGCCGACGACCCGGTCGGCGTCTACGTGGGCACCCGCGGCGGCGAGGTGTACGCCAGCGCCGACGCGGGGGAGTCGTTCACCCAGGTCGCCGGCCACCTGCCCGACGTGCTGTGCGTGCGCGCCGCGGTCCTGCCGTGACGGTCCGGGTGCTGCTGCCGCGGCTGCTGGCCGACTGCACCGGCGGCCGGTCCTCGGTGGCGCTCGACCTGCCCGCCGGGGCGACCGTGGGCGCGGTGCTCGACGCGCTGGCCGCCGACCACCCGGTGTTCGACCGTCGGGTGCGCGACGAGACCGGCGCGCTGCGCCGCTTCGTGAACGTCTACGTCGACGGCGAGGAGGTGCGCCGGCTGAGCGGCCTGGCGACGGTCGTCGGACCCGACGCGGAGGTCATGGTCGTGCAGTCGGTCGCCGGCGGGTGATCCTCAGCCGAGGAGCAGTGCGGTCGTGAGCAGCGTGACCGTGGCCGCCACCTCGCCCATCGCGCCCATCACGTCGCCGTTGACCCCTCCCAGCCGGGTCCGGGCCCGGGAGAGCAGCCCCTCGGACGACCCCAGACCGGCCGCGACGGCGGCGACCAGCACGAGCGCGGCGACGGGGCCGTCGGCCCCGGCCAGCAGCCCGCCGGCGGCGACCGCGACCGCCGTGAGCAGCGCCGTCCCGGCCAGCCACGGCCGGGACACGGTGCCGGCCACCGCCCCGCCGAGGGAGGAGCCCTCGGCGATGGGCACGCCGGGCAGCCCGGTGCGGGCCATCGCCACCCGGGCGGTGACGGTGGCCGCGGGCAGGGCCAGCCACCCGCCGTCCAGCGGGAGCAGGTGCGCGAGGCAGGCGATCTGGAGCAGCAGGGTGAGCACCAGGGTCGCGACGCCGAACGGGCCGACGTCCCCGGCGCGCATCACCGCCAGCGCCTTCTCCCGGCCGCGCAGCGGGCCGAGACCGTCGGCGGTGTCGGCCAGCCCGTCCAGGTGCAGCCCGCGGGTGGCCACGGCGAGGACGACGACCCCGAGCACCGCGCCCACCAGTGGGCTGGCCGCACGGCCGGCGGCCCAGGCCGCCGCGGTGGCCGCCGACCCCAGCACCAGCCCGACCAGCGGCGCCCACGGCAGCGCGCCCCGCACCGACCCGACCGGCGGCATGCGCACCGCGCTGAGCAGCGAGAACGCCTCGACCGGCCCGGACCACCAGCGCCGGCTCATCGCAGCCGCTGCGGCAGCCCCGCCACGACGAACCACACCTCGTCCGCGGTCGCGGCCAGCCGTTGGTTGACCGTGCCCAGGGTGTCGCGGAACAGCCGCCCCGCGCGGGTCTCGGGCACCACGCCCAGCCCGACCTCGTCGCTGACCGCGACCACGTGGGCCGGCGTCATCACCCAGTTGTTGACCAGCGCGTCGCAGCGGGCGGCCAGCCGCTCCAGCGCGGCCTCGGCCCGGCGCCGGTCGGCGGCGTGCGCGCCGCCGGCCTCAGCGCCGTCGTCGGCGGTGTCCCAGACCCCGGTCTCGTCCATGAGCGCGGCCACCCAGGTGGTGATGCTGTCGACCAGCACCGCCCCGCCGCGGACCAGCTCGGAGGGCATCGTCGTCTCCAGCGTCGTCCAGCCCACCGGCCGGCGGGCCCGGTGCGCAGCGACCCGCTGGGCCCACTCGGCGTCGCCGTCGGAGACCTGGCTGGTGGCCAGGTAGGTGACGTCGTGCCGGCCCTCCAGCAGCTGCTCCGCGTAGGCCGACTTGCCCGAGCGGGAGCCGCCCAGCACCAGCACCCTGCTCACGGTTCGGCCCCGGTCAGCTCGAGCGTGGTGACCGTGCCGTTGTGTGGGGTGACCACCGGCATCTCCGCGGGACCCCGGCCGGCGGCGACCGCCTGCGCGGCGCGGATCGTGTCGCCGTGGGTGACCAGCGCGACCACCTCCGCCGGCGGGTCCGCGGTCAGCCGGCCGAGGAAGGCGGCGACGCGGGCGTGCAGCTGGGCGAGGCTCTCCCCACCCTCGGCGGACCAGTGCACGTCGGTCCAGTCGACGACGTCCCACAGCTCGCGCGAGGGGCGGCCCTCCAGCACGCCGTAGCCCTGCTCGCGCAGCTCGGGGGTGGTGGTGACCGGGAGCCCGGTGGCCGTGGCGCAGTGCTCGGCGGTCTGCACCGCGCGCAGCAGGTCGCTGGAGAGCAGGACCCCCGGCCCGGTGCCGGCGGCGGTGCGCGCGGCCAGCTCCGCGGCGGCGGAGGCCGCCTGTCGGTGGCCCAGCTCGGTGAGCGGCACGTGCGCGGTCTGGCCCTGCATCAGGCCCGCGGCGTTCCACTCGCTCTGGCCGTGCCGGACGAGGAGGAGAGTCAGGGGACCGGCCATCGTGGGGAGAGCCTAGGCGGGGCCCGGCGGGGCATCCTGGTCGGCATGACCGCCGCGGAACCCGTCAACGTCACCGACGCCCTGGCCACCTTCGACGAGGTCTACAGCCCGCGCATCGTCGCCCGGGTCAACGACTACGACGTGCGGATCGCGCACACGCTCGGCGAGCACGTCTGGCACACCCACGAGGACACCGACGAGTTCTTCCTCGTCCTCGACGGCCGCTTCGACGTCGCCGTCCGGCAGCCCGACGGCTCGGAGCGGACCGTGCACCTGCAGCGCGGGGACACCTTCGTGGTGCCGCGGGGCACCGAGCACAAGCCCTCCTCGTCCGGCGGGGCGATCCTGATGCTCGAGCCCACCGGCACCGTGACCACCGGGGACGACGAGGGCATCGCCGTCCCCGACCACGTCGACCGAACCGTGGGCCGCCCGCTCTGACCTGCCGCCGGGGGCGACTCGTACCGTCGTCGGCGTGACGATCCCGCTGCGCCCCGGCGCCGGCCGTGCCGCCGCGCCCGCCGCCCGCCCGACCGGCCCCGATCCGCTGGCGCCGCTGCTGGAGCTGCCCGGAGTGGCCGCCGCCGCGGAGGGCGCGCGGGCCGCGGTCGACCGGCTGCTGGGCCACCGGGTGCTGCGCCGGGAGTCGGCGGGGGTGAGCGCCGAGTCGGCGTTGCGCGGGGCCCGGGCCTCGGCCGCGCTGGAGGGCGTCGACGTCCCGCTGCCCGCCGTCCGCGCCGGGGAGGTCAGCGACCCGGTCGTGCAGGGCTCGCTGCGGGTTTCGGTGGGGCTCGGGTCGATGGTGGAGACCTGGGAGCGGGCGCCGGGCCAGGTGCTCGCCCGGCTGCACGTGCTGGCCGCGGCCGACCTCGCCGACCGCGACCAGCTCGGGCGCCCCCACGGCGCGGCCGGTCCGCGGCTGGGCGGGCTCTTCTCGCTCATCACCGGCGCGACCACGGTCCCGGCCGTGGTGGTGGCCGCCGTCGTGCACGGGGAGCTCGCCGCGCTGACCCCGTTCGGCACCCAGGACGGCGTGGTGGCCCGTGCCGCCGGGCGGCTGGTCGGCATCACCCGGGGGCTGGACCCGAAGGCGGTCTCCGTGCCCGAGGTGGGCTTCGCCGAGCTGGGCCTGCCGGCCTACGCCGCCGCGGTGGAGGGGTACCGGTCCGGCGGCCCGGACGGCGTCGCCGGCTGGCTGGTGCACTGCTGCCGGGCCACCGAGCTGGGGGCCGCCGAGGGGCTGGCGGTCTGCGAGAGCCTGCTCCGCGGCTGACGAAGGGCCGCACCCGCACGCTCACGAGCCCGGGGCGGTGCCCTGGAGAAGGGCATGACACTGCGGAGGTCGCGTCCGGCGCCGAGACTGGGCAGATGCGCTTCCTCGAGGTCGACGGTCTGGGACAGGTCAGCCGGGTCGGACTGGGCACGTGGCAGTTCGGCTCCCGGGAGTGGGGCTACGGCGACGAGTACGCGGTGGGGGCGGCGCGGGACATCGTCCGGCGGGCCCGGGAACTGGGCGTCACGCTGTTCGACACCGCCGAGGTCTACGGCTTCGGCCGCAGCGAGAAGATCCTCGCCGAGGCCCTCGGTGCGGACCGGGACGAGGTGGTCGTCGCCAGCAAGGTCTTCCCGGTGGCACCGTTCCCGGCGGTCGTCCGCAACCGGGCGGCCGGGAGTGCCCGCCGGCTGCAGCTCGACCGGATCCCGCTCTACCAGGTGCACCAGGCCAACCCGCTGGTGCCGGACTCGGTGATCATGCCGGGCATGCGTGCCCTCCTCGACGACGGCGTGATCGGTGCCGTGGGGGTCTCCAACTACCGGCTGGAGCGCTGGCAGGCGGCCGACCGTGCGCTGGGCAGCCCGGTGGTGAGCAACCAGGTCCAGTTCTCCCTCGCGCACGCCGGGCCGCTGGCCGACCTGGTGCCCTTCGCCGAGCGCGAGAACCGGGTGGTCATCGCCTACAGCCCGCTGGCCCAGGGCCTGCTGGGCGGCCGGTACTCGGCCGACCACCGCCCCGGGGGCGTCCGGGCGATGAACCCGTTGTTCGGCACCGAGAACCTGAAGCGGGCCGAGCCGCTCCTCCAGCTGCTCCGGGACGTGGCCGCCGCGCACCAGGCGAAGCCGGCCCAGGTGGCCCTGGCCTGGCTCCTCGGCCTGCCGCAGGTGGTCGTGATCCCGGGGGCGTCCAGCGTCGAGCAGCTGGAGTCGAACGTGGCGGCCGCGGAGCTGGAGCTGACCCCGGCGGAGCAGCAGGCGCTGACCTCTGCGGCGCAGGAGTTCCAGCCGGTCTCCACCGGCCGTACGGTCCTGGACCAGGTGCGCGAGAAGGTCGCCGAGGTGCGCAGCCGCGGAGGCCGCTGAGCCATCGACCGCGGAGGTGACCGAGCCGGGGCCGGCCGCGCCGGCGGTCAGGCGCCGCGGCGCCGGCCGCGGCCGTCCGGTGGGGTGACCACCGGCGGGGCCGTGTCCCCGGGGGAGAGGGCGCGCAGCGCCCGCCGGCGGGCGTACCAGGCCAGCCCGGCGACGGCAGCGCCCACGGCGGCGCCGGTCCCCACCCGCGTCCGCCCGCCGAAACGCGACCGCAGCGTCACCGGGCGGGTGAACTCCAGCACCGGCCAGCCGCGCTCGGTGGCGGCGCGGCGCAGGCCCCGGTCGGGGTTGACCGCCGTGGGGTGGCCGACCGCATCGAGCATGGGCAGGTCGGTGACCGAGTCGCTGTAGGCGAAGCAGTCAGCGAGGTCCCAGCCCCGCTCCGCGGCGATCTCCCGCATGGCGGCGGCCTTGTTCTCGCCGTAGGCGTAGAAGTCGATCTCGCCGGTGTACCTCCCGTCGACGGTCACCATCCGGGTGGCCACCACCCGGTCGACGCCGAGCATCTCGCCGATCGGGCCGACCATCTCCGCCCCGCTGCTGGAGACGATGACGATCTCCCGGCCCGCGGCCCGGTGCGCCTCGATCAGGTCGGCGGCCTCGGCGTAGATCAGCGGGTCGACGATCTCGTGCAGCGTCTCGCGGACGATGTCGTGCACCACCGCGACGTCCCACCCGGTGGTCATCGCGGTGATCTGGCGGCGCATCCGCTCCATCTGGTCGGCGTCGGCGCCGGCGAGGGAGAAGACGAACTGCGCGTAGGCGCCCTTGAGGACCGCCCGGCGGTTGATCAGCCCACCCTGGAAGAACGGTCGTCCGAAGGCCAGGGTGCTGGACTTCGCGATGACCGTCTTGTCCAGGTCGAAGAACGCCGCGGCGCCGGTCACGTCCTCCACGGTAAGGGGATCGGCAGCCCCGCCGTCCAGGCGCACCGCCGTCCACACCCCGAGGGGTCATCCACAGTTCGCCGTCACGACTTCCGGACCGGCTCCGGTACCGGTGCGCTGGCCCGGTGCCTGTTGCCCCGCGCCGCGCCGGCGCCCTCCCGTCCGACCGCCGCCCCGTCGTCGCCAGCACCGACGAGGCGCTCCTCGACGACCTGCTGGGGGTGCTCGCCGCCGCCGGTGCCACCGCCGAGCTGACCACCGGCGGGCCGGCGCTGCGCCGGGCCGCCCGCGACGCCCCGCTCGTGCTCGTGGGCGCCGACCTGGTCGACAGCGCAGCGGTCCGCGCGCTGCCCCGGCGGCCGGGCCTGCTCGTGGTCACCGGCAGCGAGCCCGCGCCGGAGGTGTGGGCTGCGGCGGTGGAGCTGGGCGCCGAGCGGGTGGTGGTGCTGCCCCGCGACGAGGCGTGGCTGCTGGAGCGGGCCGCGGCGGCGGTCCGGGCTCCCGCGCGGCCGGGCTGGCTGGCCGTCGTCGGCGGTGCCTGCGGTGGGGCCGGGGCGAGCACGCTGGCGACCGCCCTCGCGGTCGCCGCCCGGGCAGCCGCGGCCGACGAGGTGCTGCTGGTCGACGGCGACGGCTGGGCGGCGGGGCTGGACCTGCTGCTGGGCGCCGAACGGTCACCCGGCCTGCGCTGGCCCGAGCTCTCCGGGCTCAGCGGCCGGGTGTCCGGCGCCGCCCTGGTGGCCGCCCTGCCCGAGGCGCACGGGGTGGCGGTGCTCTCCGCCTCCCGCGAGCACCCCGAGCCGGTCCCCGCCGACGCGCTCCTGGCCGTGGCCCGCGGATCGCGGGACAGCGGTCTGGCCGTCGTCGTCGACCTGCCCCCGCACGACGCGGCGGCCGAGCAGGTGCTGGCCGCCGCCGACCTCGCCGTGCTGGTGGTGCCGGCCCGGCTGCGGGCCGCGGCCGCCGCACGGACCCTGCTGGAGTCGCCGGCCGGCGCCTGGTCCATGGCGCTGCTGGTGAGCCGGCCGGTGCCCGGCGGGCTCACCCGCGCGGAGGTGGCCGACGTGGTGGGGCGGCCGGTCTTCGCGGAGCTCGCCGCCGACCGGGCCGCCGTGGTGCGCAGCGAACGGGGCGAGCCGCCCTCGGTCGCCGCCCGGGCCCCGCTGGGTCTGGTCAGCCGCCAGCTGCTCGGCCGGCTGCCCGGGCGGGCGGCATGACCGGCGCCCCGGCCGCCCCGCTCATCGACCGGGTCCGCTCCCGGCTGGCCAGCGGCCCGGGGGCCGGCGTCCCCGGGGCCGCCACCGTCGCCGCCCTGGTCCGGGAGGAGAGCGGCGGCCTGCTCGGCGACCGGGCGGTGCTGGACGCCGTCCGGCTGGCCACCGACGAGCTGGCCGGTGCCGGCGCGCTCGAGCCGCTGCTGCGCCGCCCCGGGGTCACCGACGTGCTGGTCAACGGGCCGGACGAGGTGTGGGTCGACTGCGGCAGCGGACTGGAGCGGGCCGACGTCCGGTTTCCGGACGAGGCGGCGGTGCGGCGGCTCGCCGTCCGGCTCGCGGCCTCGGCGGGGCGGCGGCTGGACGACGCCGCCCCCTGGGTCGACGCCGGGCTGCCCGACGGCACCCGGCTGCACGCGGTGCTGGCACCGGTCGCCGCCGGGGGCACCTGCCTGTCACTGCGGGTGCTGCGGCGGGCCGCGCTGACCTTCGACGACCTGCACGCGCGCGGCGCCTTCCCCGGCGCGGCCGCCGACCTGCTGCGGGCGGCGGTGCGCCGCCGCCCGGCCTTCCTGGTCACCGGCGGCACCGGCACCGGCAAGACCACGGTCCTCTCCGCGCTGCTCGGCCTCGTCGATCCCACCGAGCGGGTGGTGCTGTGCGAGGACGCACCCGAGCTCGCCCCCGCCCATCCGCACGTGGTGCGCCTGCTGACCCGGCCACCCAACGTCGAGGGCGCCGGCGCGGTCACCCTGCGGGACCTGGTCCGGCAGGCGCTGCGGATGCGCCCGGACCGGCTGGTGGTCGGCGAGGTGCGGGGCGGGGAGGTGGTCGACCTGCTGGCCGCGCTCAACACCGGGCACGACGGCGGCTGCGGCACGGTGCACGTCAACCGGGCCGCCGACCTGCCCGCCCGCCTGGAGGCGCTCGGCAGCACGGCCGGCCTGGACCGCGCGGCGGTGCACAGCCAGGCGGCCGCCGCGCTGGCGCTCGTCGTCCACCTGCGCCGCGGGCCGGGCGGGCGGTCGGTCGACGAGCTCGGCGTCGTCCGACGGCGGGGCGACCTGATCGAGGTGGTGCCGGGCTGGCGGGCCGAGGGCGGGGAGTGCGCCGCCCGGACGGAGCTGGCCGGGCTCCTCGACTGCCGGGTGCCCGGATGAGCGTGCCGACCCTGCTGTGCCTGGCGGCCGCGCTGCTCGCCTGGCCACCGCCGGCCGGTGCGGTGCGGCGACTCGCACCGGGGCCGCGTCCGCGGTGTCGGCTGCCCCGCCCCGGCTCGGTGGCGCACCGGTGGGCCCTCCGGTCCGGGCCGGCGGTCGTGGCGGGCTTCACCGGGGTGCTGCTGTCCACGCCGGTGGTCGCGGTCCTCGCGGCGGTCTGTGCGACTGCCGGAGCGCGGGTGGTGCGGAGCCGGGCCGGGGCGCGTGCCCAGGAGCGGCGCACCCGGGCGCTGGCGGAGGCGCTGGGCGTGCTGGTCGCCGAGGTCCGGTCCGGACGGCCGCTGGCCGATGCCGCCGGCGCCGCCGCGGCGGGCTGCCCGGACCCGGCCACCGCGCGGGTGCTGGAGCCGGTGCTGCGGCTCGGGGAACCGCCACCGGTCCGGCCGGGTGACCCGCTCGGTCCGGCGCTGCTCCGGCTGGCGGCGGCCGTCCGGCTCAGCGGGCGCACCGGGTGCTCGCTCGCCGCCGTCGTCGGTGCGGTGGAGGACGACCTGCGGGCGCGGCTGCGCACCGCGGCCGAGCTCCGCTCCGCGGTGGCCGGGCCGCGGGCGAGCGCCACCGTGCTGGCGGGCCTGCCGGTGTTCGGGCTGCTGATGGGCGCCGGCGTCGGAGCCGACCCGTGGCGCGTGCTGACCACCACCGCGCCGGGCACCGTGCTGCTCGCGCTGGGCGTGGGGCTGGAGGTGGCCGGGCTGGCCTGGTCGGCCCGCCTGGTCGGCCGGGTCGTCCAGGGATGACCGGCGCCGCGCAGGCCGCGGTGGCGCTCGCGGCGGCGCTGCTGGTCTGGGTGCCGCCCGACGCCGCCCGTCGGGCCCGGATCCGGGCGGTGACCGGGCCGCCCGGTCAGGGGTCTGCCGCACCAGGACCCGGCGGCCGGCTGCGCCGGGCGACCGGGTCCCGGGCAGGGGGTCCACCGGGCCCGGCGCGGCGACGGGTCGAGGCGGCGGCGGGTGCGCTGGCGGTCTTCGTGCTGCTCGGTGGCGGGCTCCCGGGCGCGGTCGGGGCGCTGGTCACCGGCGGAGCGCTGGACCGGGTGCTGCGCCGCACGGGGAACGAGCCGGAACGCGCCGGTGCCGCCCAGGTGCGCGCCGATCTGCCGGTGGCCTGTGACCTGCTGGCGGTCTGCCTGGCCGCGGGGACGCCGGTGGGGGAGGCGCTGGCCGCGGTCGCGGGCTCGGTGCCCGGACCGCTGGGCGACCGGCTGGCGCGGGTCGCGGCGCTGTACCGGCTGGGGGCGACGCCGCAGCGCGCCTGGGCCGGGGCCGGGCCGCCGGTCGATGCGCTGGCCCGGACGGTGGTGCGCGCCGGGGAGTCCGGCTCGTCGGTGGTGCCGGCCCTGCAGCGGCTGGCCGTCGACCTCCGCGGCGACGAACGGGTGCGGGTCGACGCCGCCGTCCGGCGGGCGGGGGTCTGGGTGCTCGCCCCGCTCGGGCTCTGCTTCCTGCCCGCGTTCCTCTGCCTCGGCGTCGTCCCGCTGGTGCTGGGCATCGCGGCGGACGTCTTCGGCTGAGGCACGGCCGGGCCCTGCTCCGCCGGCCGGTGTCCACAGCGGGACCGGATCTCCACAGTCCCGGCGAGCGTCTGGGCGGGGGCCCGCCGGGTCGGGAGGGTCGGGTCGACGGGCCGAGGGCCGGCCCGCGGGAGGGAGCGAGATGACTGCGCAGGACGACGGGGGACGACGGGGCGGACGGCTGTCGGCGGCGCTGCGCCGGCGCTGGGCGGCGGTGCGGCAGCCGGGGGAGGAGGGGATGAGCACCGCGGAGTACGCGGTCGGCACCGTGGCGGCCTGCGCGTTCGCCGCCGTGCTCTACCAGGTGGTCACCGGTGGGTCGGTGCTCGCCGCGCTCGGTCGCCTGGTCGAGTCCGCCCTGAGCACGCTGTCCTGAGGAGTCGCCGTGCGCCGCAGGTCCCGCCCGGGGCGGGAGGACGGGATGGTCACCGCGGAGACCGCGGTGGTGCTCCCCGTGCTCCTGTTCGTGCTGGCGGGCGCGGTCGCCGCGGTGGTCGTGGTCGCCGGGCAGCTGCGGTGCGTGGACGCCGCCCGGGAGGGGGCCCGGGCGGCGGCGCGCGGGGAGCCGGCCGCCGTGGTGCAGCGGGTCGCCGGTGCCGCCGCCCCCGACGGCGCCGCGGTCGGCCAGGGCGGCAGCGGGGACACGGTGACGGTCACGGTCGCCGCGGTGGTCGCCCCGCTGGGCCCGGTGCCCTGGCGGGTCACCGTGACCGCGACGGCCACCGCCGTGCTCGAACCCGCTGCCGGCGGGGGCGGGCCGTGAGCCGGCGGCCGGGCGGCGAGGGGGAGCGGGGCTCGGCCACGGTGTGGGTGGTGGCGCTCGCCGGGCTGCTGGCCGCGCTGGGCGTGGCCGCGGTGCTCGTCGGCGCGGCGGTCGTCGCCCGCCACCGGGCCACGGCGGCGGCGGACCTCGCGGCGCTGGCCGCCGCCGGCGCCGCGGTGCAGGGAGACCCGGCGGCGTGCACCGTGGCCGGCGGGGTGGCGGCCGCGAACGGTGCCGCGGTGACCTCGTGCACGGTCGGTGCCGGGGCGGTGGTGGAGGTGCACGTCCGGGTGCCGGTGCGGCTCGGCCCGCTGGGTGTGGTCGACGCCCGCGGGCGGGCCCGCGCCGGTCCGGTGGAGACGGGGCCGCGGTGACGGTGCCGGCCGTCGGGGACGGACCTCGGGTGGAGGCTGCCGGGTGCTCAGTCGCTGATCACGGTCGTGTAGAGGACCGTGACCATCGCCAGGTCGACCGCGCTGAGGGCGGCCGGTGCCGGCGTGGTCGAGGGGGCGCGCTCGGCGACCTCCTCGAGTCGGGCGCGCTCGTCCCCGGCGAGCCCGTTGCGCAGGTGCAGCCGCGACCTCACCAGCAACCGGGCGAGGACGGCGGCGCGCGGGTCGGTCTCCGCACCGGGACCGGTGAGGTGGTCGACCAGTCGCTGTCGGACGGCGCGGTCGACGGTGTTGGTCGAGTAGGGGAACAGCCCGGCCAGTCGCTTGCGGCCCTGCGTCAGGACGCCACGGGCCGCGGCCTCCGCCTGCTGGGTGGGCAGCGCACCCTCGCGCCGCTTGACCCAGGTGGCGACGTCGGTGGGGTGGCCGGCCAGCTCGGCGGTCACGTCGCGGATCCAGGTGCGGTCGCCGGTGGCGGGGGCGTCGACGACGAGCCGGCCGCCGTCCCGGTCCTGGACGCGGGCGTGGTCGAGGACGAGCAGTTCGGCCAGCTCGGCGGCGGCGGTGAGGGCTCCGGGCCGGACCGACTCGTAGGGCCGCCCGTTGCGGGCGTGCAGGAAGGCCATCAGGGCCTCGGGCAGGGTCAGTTCACGGATGGCGACGTGCGGGCTCATGGCGGGACGCTCCTTCGTCGAGCGGGTCGACCTGGTCGTCGTGCGGATGTGCCGTGGTGCAGGTCGGTCGGGCCGCCCCGGCTACTCGCCGGGGTCGGGCTGGTCCCGCAGCCGCCAGGCCACGAGGAACGTGGGGCCTGCGGCGGCGGGCAGGAAGGCGGCCAGCACGAGCTGGTGCGCCTGCAGCAGGAGCTGGTCGTGGCCGCGTTCGGCGAGCTCGCCGGCCACCGACAGCACCAGGTAGAGCACGAGTGCGGCGAGCAGCGCGGCGACGTAGCCGGCACTGCGGGCGGTGTTCCGCTGGGCCAGCTCGTACTCGTCGACCTCGCTGGCCCGCCGCTCGGCGATGTCCCGGACGAGCACCCGGGCCCCCACCCAGGCCGCGCCGATCACGGCGAGGCTGAGCACCCACGCCCAGGAGTACGCCTGCGCGGAGACCGTCAGGAGCAGGAACACCAGCCATGCGACGACGCCCACGACGACGGCGGCGGTCGCCCGGCGGGCGGCTGGGTGCGGTGCCTCGCTCCGGGGGGTCACTGGTCACCTCTCGGGTCGGTCTGGCGGTAGGCGGCGGTGATCGAGCGGAACGGCTGCCGGCTGAACAGCGCCTCGACCGGGAGGTCGAAGACCTCGCAGATGCTCATCGCCAGCTGGAGGCT
Source organism: Modestobacter sp. SYSU DS0875 (assembly GCF_054050915.1). Taxonomy (NCBI): domain Bacteria; kingdom Bacillati; phylum Actinomycetota; class Actinomycetes; order Geodermatophilales; family Geodermatophilaceae; genus Modestobacter; species Modestobacter sp. SYSU DS0875. The sequence continues at coordinate 101,991 of NZ_JBJHAH010000008.1, forward strand.
CGGGTAGTGGTCACCGCGCTCCAGCGCGCCGATCGTCTGCGGGTTCACCCCGACCAGGCGGGCGAGCTCGGCGCGTGACATGCCGGCCTCGGCGCGGGCCACGTTGATCCGGTTGTGGATGGGGCGCGCCCCATCGTCACGCCGCGTCCGTCCAGCCATGTGTGCACGCTAACTCCCATATCGGCAGGACGACAAGACGGATCTATGGGTAGTCCCCGCAATCTGTTGTGTTTGTACAACACGTCGACCTATGACCTTTACCCGACCATGCGGGTCCAGCAGCAGCTGCAGTTCTCCGCCGAGCTGCGGGGCGTCTCGCGCCAGGACGCCGAGCGTGCCGCGTCCTCCTGGCTGGAGCGCCTCGGCGTCGGCTCCCGCCGGGACAGTGCGCTAGAGGACCTCAGCCTCGGCAACCAGCAGCGCGTCCAGCTGGCGGCCGCGCTGGTGCACGGCCCCGACGCGCTGGTGCTCGACGAGCCGCTCTCGGGGCTCGACCCCCTCGCGGTCGAGGTGATGTCCGAGGTGCTGCGGGAGGAGGCCGATCGCGGTGTCCCGGTCGTCTTCTCCAGCCACCAGCTCGACCTGGTGGAGCGCACGTGCGACCGGGTCGCCGTCCTGCACGGCGGCAGCCTGGTCGTCGTGCTCTGGGGCATCCCGCTGGCGCCCTGAGCGGCGCACTGCCCGGCGTCCGCGGGTTCTCCTGGGCCGTGCTGTCCGCCGGGGCGGTCGGTCTCGTGTTCAGCGTCGTCACCTGCACCACGCTCATGGCCGGACTCGCCGCCCGGGTGGAACGGCAGGAGGACCTGAGCAGTGTTCTGCAGCCCGCCCTGGGCCTGGCGCTGGTCCCGATGGCCGCCGCCGCGTACCTCGTGTTCGACTCCTCCGGGACCCGCTGGCTCGACCTGGCGTCGGTGGCGCCGGTCCTCGCCACCTTCGTCATGCCGGCCCGCCTCGCCGTCGAGCCGGTGCCCGCCTGGCAGCTGGGCCTCGCGCTCGTCGTCCCGCTGGCGACCGCGGTCGTGGCATTCGCCGTCGCCGGCCGTGGCTACGCCGGCGCCGTGCTCCGCTCCGGTGGCAGGGTCCCGCTGCGCGAGGCGCTGCGGAGAGGCTGATGCCTCCCCGCGAGGCGGGGAGGGGTGGCCGGCCGGCTCAGAAGACGAGGTCGTCGGCCGGGCGGCCGGAGGGCTCGTCGCCCTCGGCCGGGCCGGGCGCGTCGTCCTCCGGCGCGGTGCCCGTGGTGGGCGGAGCGGTCAGCCGCGCCCGGCGGCGGACCGCCCGCGCATGCGCCGTCGAGGTCGCCACCCGGGCCTCGACGGCCAGCGCCGCCGGAGTGTCCGGCTCGTCGGCGTGGTCCGCGCCGGGGGCGTCCTCGGCGGGCAGCTCGGGCGCGGCGGCCAGCTCGTCGAGCACCACGTCGAGCACCCGGACGGCACCGCGCTTGTCCAGCGGGTCGTTGCCGTTGCCGCACTTGGGCGACTGCACGCAGGAGGGGCAGCCGGACTCGCACTCGCAGCTGGCCACGGTGGCCCGGGTGGCCTGCAGCCACTCCCGCAGCACCGCATACCCGCGCTCGGCGAAGCCGGCCCCGCCGGGGTGGCCGTCGTAGACGACGATCGTGGCGGCGCCGGTGTCCGGGTGCAGGGCGGTGGAGATGCCGCCGAGGTCCCACCGGTCGCAGGTGGCCAGCAGCGGGAGGATGCCGATCGAGGCGTGCTCGGCGGCGTGCAGCGAGCCGGGCAGCGCGGCGTCGTCGACGTCGGCGCGGCCCACGGCCCGCTCGTCGAGGGTCAGCCAGACCGCCCGGGTGCGCAGCTGCCGGGGTGGCAGGTCCAGCGGGAACTCTGCCAGCACCTCCCCGGTGCCCAGCCGTCGGCGCTGGTAGGCCACCACCTGGTTGGTCACGTCGACCACGCCGGTGTGCGCGGTCACCGCGCCCAGTCGGCGGGTCCGCTCGATCGAGACGATCGACAGGTCGACGGTGTCCCGGGCGACCGTCGTCCACTCCGGGCTCTCGGCGTGCACCACCGCGCAGGCGTCCTCGTCGTCGAACTCGTCGACCACGAAGGTCTCCCCGCGGTGCACGTACAGCGCACCGGTGTGCACCGTGGCGTGCGAGGCGTCCCCGTCGACGGTGCCCAGCAGCCGCCCGGTGTCCCGCTCGATGATCGACACCGGGGCCGCGCCGCTGCCCCGGATGTCGATGTCCGGCCGCCCGCGGCCGGCCCAGTACCAGCCGGTGGGGCGGGCCCGCAGCTGCCCGGCGGCCACGAGCTCGGCGATCTGCGCCTCGGCCACCGGCCCACCGAAGTCGGCCAGCTCCTCGGGGTGCAGCGGCAGCTCGGCGGCCGCGCAGCACAGTTGCGGGCCGAGCACGTACGGGTTGGCGGGGTCGGTGACGGTCGCCTCGACCGGCCGCCCGAACACCGCTCGCGGGTGGTGGGCCAGGTAGTGGTCCAGCGGGTCGTCGCGGGCGATGAAGACGACCAGCGACTCCCGCTGCGCCCGCCCGGCCCGGCCGGCCTGCTGCCACATCGACGCCAGCGTCCCGGGGTAGCCGGCCAGCACGACCGCGTCCAGGCCGGCGATGTCGATGCCCAGCTCCAGGGCGTTGGTGGTCGCCACCCCCAGCAGCTCGCCGCTGGAGAGCGCGCGCTCCAGCTCCCGCCGCTCCTCGGGCAGGTAGCCGCCGCGGTAGGAGTCCACCTTCGCGGCCAGGTCCGACCGCCCGCGCGAGCGCAGGATCGCCCGGGCCTGCTCGGCCACCGTCTCCGCGCCGCGCCGGGAGCGGACGAACGCCAGCGTCCGGGCGTCCCGCTGGACCAAGTCGGCGAGCAGGCCCGCGGCGTCCGCGGCGGCCGACCGGCGCAGCGGGGCGCCGTGCTCGCCGGTCCGCTCGGTCAGCGGCGGCTCCCACAGGGTGAACGTGGCGCCCGGCCGCGGGGAGCCGTCCTCGGTCACCGCCGTCACCTGGGCGCCGACCAGCCGGGTGGCGGCCGCGGCGGGGTCGGCGACGGTCGCCGAGGCCAGCACGAACACCGGCTCGGCGCCGTAGCGGCGGCAGACCCGGCGCAGCCGGCGCAGCACGTGCCCGACGTGCGACCCGAAGACGCCGCGGTAGGCGTGGCACTCGTCGATGACGACGTAGGCGACCCGGCGCAGCGTGCTGGACCACTTCTGGTGCGCGGGCAGGATCCCGCGGTGCAGCATGTCCGGGTTGGTGACGATCCACCGCGAGTGGCGTCGTACCCACTCCCGTTCCTCGCCGGGGGTGTCGCCGTCGTAGGCGGCCGGCCGCACCGACGGGCCGGCCAGCGCCGCGACCGAGGCCAGCTGGTCGCGGGCCAGCGCCTTCGTCGGGGCCAGGTAGAGCACGCAGGCCCGGTCGTCCTCGGCGAGCGCGGTCAGCGCCGGCAACTGGTAGGCCAGCGACTTGCCCGAGGCGGTCCCGGTCGCGACGACGACGTGCGCGCCGCTCCGGGCCAGCTCCGCGGCGGCCACCTGGTGGCTGAAGGGGGCGGTCACCCCGCGGGCGGCCAGCCGGTCGCGCACCTCCGTGCTCACCCAGTCCGGCCACGCCGACACCCGGCTGGGGCGGGCGGGCAGCCGGTGCACGTGGGTGACCGGGTCCTCGTCCTCCGCGGTGCCGGCCAGCAGCGACTCCAGCAGCTCGTCACCCGGCAGCGCCGCGGGCTCGGCGCCGGCGTCCGCGCGGGGCGGGGCGGGGCGGAGCGACGTCACGCCTCCCACTGTCACACCGGAGTGCAACCCGCCCGGCCGGCGACCAGGACGAACAGCAGGGAATGTGCCCCAGATCACAGAAGCTCTGGTGGAACCGCTCGGGCTGCGGCACAGTGCGTGCCACGCCGGGACCCTCCCCGAGCGCGAGCCCGGGGGTGGCCGGCCGGTGCGTGCCCACCTCGCCGTGGAGGCCCCCATGCCCGACGCCGACCTGTCCGGAGGAGACCTCGCCCTGGTGGCGGTCGTGCTCCTCGTCTCCCTCGCCGCGCTCGGCTTCGCCGCCTGGCTGGTCCGCGCGGTGCTCGCCGCCGACCAGGGCACGGCGTCGATGCAGGAGATCGCGACGGCGATCCAGGAGGGGGCGGGGGCCTTCCTGCGCCGCCAGTTCCGCACGCTGGCGGTCTTCGCAGTGATCGTGTTCCTGCTGCTGCTCCTGCTGCCGGTCACCGACGGGGGGCTGGGCACCCGGCTGGGCCGGGCGGCGTTCTTCCTGGTGGGGGCGGCCTTCTCCGCCAGCGTCGGCTTCATCGGCATGACCCTGGCCACCCGGGGCAACGTGCGGGTCGCGGCCGCCGCGGCCGCCGGCGGGCACCGCCCGGCCTTCCGGATCGCGTACCGCACCGGCGGCGTCTGCGGGATGATCACCGTCGGTCTCGGCCTCTTCGGCGCGGCGCTGGCGTTGCTGCTGTTCCAGGAGACCGCACCGGTGGTGCTCGAGGGCTTCGGCTTCGGCGGGGCGCTGCTGGCCATGTTCATGCGGGTCGGCGGCGGCATCTTCACCAAGGCCGCCGACGTCGGGGCGGACCTGGTCGGCAAGGTGGAGGCCGGCATCCCCGAGGACGACCCGCGGAACGCGGCCACCATCGCCGACAACGTGGGCGACAACGTCGGTGACTGCGCGGGGATGGCCGCCGACCTGTTCGAGTCCTACGCGGTCACCCTGGTCGCGGCGCTCATCCTCGGCCAGGTCTTCCTCGGCCCGGTCGGCATGGTGTTCCCGCTGGTGGTCGCGGCCATCGGGGTGATCGCCTCGATGGTGGGCATCCTGGCCAGCAACCCCCGCGGCGGCGACCGGTCCTGGATGACGCCGGTCAACCGGGGCTTCTTCACCTCCGCGGCCGTCTCGCTGGCGCTGGTCGCGGTCGCCTCGTTCACCGTGCTGCCGGCGCTGTCCGGCGGGCTGGACGTGCCGGTCAGCCCGCAGGTGCTCGGGTTCCTGTCGGTGCTGATCGGGATCGTGCTGGCCGCGGCGATCCAGCAGCTCACCGGGTACTTCACCGAGACCTCCCGGCGTCCGGTGCGCGACGTGGGCCGCAGCTCGCTGACCGGCCCGGCCACCGTCGTCCTCTCCGGCATCTCCCTCGGCCTGGAGTCGGCGGTCTACGCGGCGCTGCTGATCGGCGGGGCGGTCTACGGAGCGTTCCTCATCGGCGGAGCGGCCGCCCTCTACGCCGTCGCGCTGGCCGGCTGCGGCCTGCTCACCACCGCCGGCGTCATCGTCTCGATGGACACCTTCGGGCCGGTCAGCGACAACGCGCAGGGCATCGCGGAGATGTCCGGGGACGTCGACGAGGCCGGCGCCCAGGTGCTCACCGACCTCGACGCGGTCGGCAACACCACCAAGGCGATCACCAAGGGCATCGCGATCGCCACCGCGGTGCTGGCCGCCACCGCGCTGTTCGGCTCGTACAACGCCAGCATCGGCGACGCGCTGGACGACGCCGGGGCGGCCCTGGGGGACGCCCTCACCCTGGTCTCCCCGAACAACGTCGTCGGCGCGGTCATCGGCGCCGCCGTCGTCTTCCTCTTCTCCGGGCTGGCGATCAGCGCCGTCTCCCGGGCGGCCGGGCGGGTGGTGTTCGAGGTGCGCGAGCAGTTCCGCACCCACCCCGGGATCATGGCCGGCACCGAACGCCCCGACTACGGCCGCGTGGTCGACATCTGCACCCGCGACTCGCTGCGTGAGCTGACCACCCCGGGGCTCCTCGCGGTGCTCGCGCCGGTCGCCGTCGGTTTCGGGCTCGGGTTCGGCCCGCTGGCCGCCTACCTGGTCGGGGCCATCGCCACCGGCACGCTGATGGCGGTCTTCCTCGCCAACTCCGGGGGCGCGTGGGACAACGCCAAGAAGATGGTGGAGGACGGCGCGCACGGCGGGAAGGGCAGCGAGGCGCACGCCGCCACCGTCATCGGCGACACCGTCGGTGACCCGTTCAAGGACACCGCCGGGCCGGCGATCAACCCGTTGATCAAGGTGATGAACCTGGTGGCCCTGCTCATCGCCCCGGCGGTCGTCGGCCTCTCGGTGGGCGACGACCAGAACGACACGGTGCGGGTGCTGATCGCGATCGGCGCCACGCTCGTCATCGTCGCGGCGGTGGTGGTCAGCAAGCGCCGCTCCGTCGTCGTCGGTGACGAGACCGACACCGCGGCTCCCACGCTGAGCACCAGCGCCCCCTGATCCGCCCGCCGGTGTGGACGACGCCCGCGGCTGTGGACGACGGCGCACACGGCACCCGCACCGCCACCCAGCATCGTCTCGCCGGTCCCACCCGGGGGCCGCACGAGAGCGGGGGAGGGTGCGGTGTCCGGACTCGTCTCCGTCCAGCTGGACGCGCTCGGGCAGCTGCGCGGCGAGCTGGCCGGGCTGGGTGCGGAGCTCGCGGACGACGCCGGGCTGAGCGGTGCCACCGGACGCTCACTGGCCACCGCGCTGCCCGGGCCGGTCGGGGAGACGGCGGCCGGCGCCGGCGTCCGGTGCGCGGAGCTGGCCGGTGCCCTCGCCGACCGGACGGCGGCGGTGGCCGCGGTGCTCGACGCCGCGCTGACCGCCTACCGGGCCGCCGACGCCGGGCTGGCCGCCCAGCTGGCCGCCCTCTCCCCGCCGGTCGACCCGCCCGGCGGGCCGCTGGTGCCGCGGTGAGCGCGCCCCTGCTGGAGCAGATGGCCGCCTGGGACCTGCCCCAGCTGCGCGGCTGCGTCGGCACCCTGGCGCTGGTCGCCGACCGGCTGACGCCCTGGCGGGTGCGGCTGGACGCCCTGGGCCGGCAGCTGGCCACGGCCGAGTGCTGGTCGGGTGATGCCGGGACGGCGGCCGCGGGTGCGCTGCTCGAGCTGTCCGGCGTGGCCAGCGGCGTCGGCCGCCGCGTCGACGACGCCCTGGCCGCGCTGCACCGGCTGGTCGGCGCCGCCACGGAGGCCGCCGAGCACGCCGCCCGCGCGCTGGCCGTCGCCGGCTGGGCCGGGCTGCTGCTCGACGACGACGGCCGGGTCACCGGGCTGCCTCCGCACCCGCACCCGGCGATGGCCCCGGACCAGGCGGCGGAGCTCGCCGCCCACCGGTCGACCGCGGAGCACGCTGCCGCGCTCGCGGCCGGCCTGGCCGGAGAGGCGCGGACAGCGGGGGACCGGGCGCTGGCCGCCGCCGTCGCCGCCGGCGAGGCGCTGGCCGACCTGGCGCCTGGCCCGGCGGTGGTCACCTTCGCCGACCTCCTGCCGCGGCTGGCCCCGCAGGGCCCGGTCGTGGCCCCGGCACCGCCCGGGGCCGACCCGGTGGCCGCCGCCGCGTGGTGGACCGGGTTGAGCGCGCCCCAGCAGCTGGTCGCCATCGCGGCCCATCCCGACGCCGTCGGCGCGCTCGACGGGCTGCCGGGGTGGGCCCGCGACCGGGCGAACCGGCTCCGGCTGCAGGCGGCGCTGGCCGACCTGCCGCCCGGTGCGGCCCGGGAGGCCGCCACCGCGGTCGCCGCCCAGCTGGCTGCCGGGGACGGCGGCCCCCTGCCGCTGCAGCTGCTGGTCTTCGACCCCGGGCAGGGGCTGGCGGCGCTGTCGGTCGGTGACCTCGATGCCGCGCAGGCGGTCGCCGTCCTCGTGCCCGGCATCCTCACCACGGTCGCCGACGACCTTCCCGGACTGGCCGGCGCCGCCGCGGACGTGGTGTCCGCGGCGACCGCGGCCGCGCCCGGGCTGGCCGTGGCGGCGGTGGCCTGGCTGGGGTACCGCACCCCCGGGCTGCTCGGCGCCCTGCAGCCGGTCACCGCGGTGCAGGCCGGGCGGGTGCTGGACCGCACGCTGGACGGGCTCGCCGCGGCCCGCGGCGGCCCGGGGGCACCACCGGCGGCCCGCACCACGGTCGTGGCCCACAGCTACGGCACGCTGGTCACCGGGCAGGCCGCGCGGGCGCCCGGCCGGCTCGCCGCCGACGCCGTCGTCCTGCTCGGGAGCCCCGGCACCGGCGGGGGCCGGGCGTCCCGGCTGGAGGCCGAGGAGGTCTACGGCGCGTGGACCCCGGTCGACCTGGTCAGCATCAGCGGGTACTACGGCCCCAGCCCGGCCGACCTGGGCTACGGCGACATCCCGCTGCCCACCGACCCCGGCCAGGGTCACACCGAGTACTACGACCGCGACCGCCCGACGCTGGCCGCCGTCGGCGCGGTCGTGGCCTCCGCCGGCCCGGTCAGGTGACCGTCCTGCCGCCCGGCGGAAGGGGCCCGGGGGCCCGGGAACCGCAGCGTGCGCCGACCGTTGACCGGGCAACGGCGCGCCCGGATCCGCTCGCCGCCCGGCCCGGTGTCCGGGCGGTGGCCTACCGTGGCGCCTGCCGAACGGGTGCAGCTCCGCCTGCCCCGTGTGCGCCGGGCGCGAGCCCGGCGCCTGCACCAGCACCCTGACAGGAGTCCCGTGCCGCCCTCCAAGCCCACGAAGTCCGCCACCAGCACCGGCGCCCGTGCGCCGCGCAAGCGCGCTGCCGCCGCCGGGTCCCGGCCGCTGGTCATCGTGGAGTCGCCCACCAAGGCGAACAAGATCGCCGGGTACCTGGGCGGCGACTACGTCGTGGAGGCCAGCGTCGGGCACATCCGTGACCTGCCGCGCAACGCCGCCGACGTGCCGGCCGCGCACAAGGGGGAGTCCTGGGCGCGCCTCGGCGTCGACGTCGACCACGGCTTCGAGCCGCTCTACGTGGTCAGCCCCGACCGCAAGCAGCAGGTCACCCGCCTGAAGCAGCTGGTCAAGGAGGCCAGCGAGATCTACCTCGCCACCGATGAGGACCGCGAGGGCGAGGCGATCGCCTGGCACCTGATCGACACCCTCAAGCCGTCGGTCCCGGTGCGCCGGATGGTCTTCCACGAGATCACCCCGGAGGCGATCGCCCGGGCGGTGGCCAACCCCCGCGAGCTGGACACCGCGCTGGTCGACGCGCAGGAGACCCGCCGGATCCTCGACCGGCTCTACGGCTACGAGGTCTCCCCGGTGCTGTGGAAGAAGGTGCTGCCCAAGCTCTCGGCCGGTCGCGTGCAGTCGGTCGCCACCCGCATCGTGGTCGAGCGCGAGCGCGAGCGGATGGCCTTCACCTCCGCCGACTACTGGTCGCTGGAAGGCACCTTCGCGGTGCCCCGCGCCGCCGGCGCGGACGAGGGGGAGCCGACCACGCTGCGGGCGCGGCTGGTCAGCGTCGACGACAGCCGGGTCGCCACCGGGCGCGACTTCGACGCCGCCACCGGCCGGGTCACCGGCGACGTGGTGCACCTGGACGAGGCCGGTGCGCGTGGCCTGGCCGCGCGGCTCGAGGGCCGCCAGGTCGCCGTCAGCCGGGTCGACGAGAAGCCCTACCGCCGTCGCCCCTACGCGCCCTTCACCACCTCGACGCTGCAGATGGAGGCCGGCCGCAAGCTGGGCTGGTCCTCCGCGCAGGTCATGCGGGTCGCCCAGCGGCTCTACGAGAACGGCCACATCACCTACATGCGGACCGACTCGACCAACCTGTCCGACGAGGCGATCAACGCCGCGCGCCGGCAGGCGCGGGAGCTGTACGGCGACGCGTTCGTCCCCGCCGAGGCCCGCCGCTACAAGAGCAAGGCCAAGGGTGCCCAGGAGGCGCACGAGGCGATCCGCCCCGCCGGTGACTCCTTCCGCACCCCGGGCCAGCTCGCCGGGCAGCTGGGCCGGGACGAGTTCCGGCTCTACGAGCTGATCTGGCAGCGCACCGTCGCCTCGCAGATGGCCGACGCCGTCGGGCAGACGGTGAGCATCCGGCTGGCCGGCCGCTCCACCACCGACGAGGCCGTCGAGTTCACCGCGTCGGGGCGCACGATCACGTTCCCGGGCTTCATGCGCGCCTACGTCGAGTCCCGTGACGAGGGGGCGGCGGCCGGGGGCGACGACGACCACGGCAGCGACGACGCCGAGCGCCGGCTGCCCCGCGTGGAGCGCGGGCAGCAGCTGGACACCACGGCGCTGGACCCGAAGGGCCACACCACCTCGCCGCCGGCCCGGTACACCGAGCCCAGCCTGGTGGCCCGGCTGGAGGAGCTGGGCATCGGCCGGCCCTCGACCTACGCCTCGATCATGCAGACGATCCAGGACCGCGGGTACGTGTGGAAGAAGGGCTCCGCGCTGGTGCCCTCCTTCGTCGCCTTCGCGGTGGTCAACCTGCTCGAGCAGCACTTCTCCCAGCTGGTCGACTACGACTTCACCGCCTCGCTGGAGAACGAGCTGGACGAGATCGCCCAGGGTGACCTGGGCCGGGTCGACTGGCTCACCGAGTTCTACTTCGGCGGCGAGGGCCGGCACGCCGGGGCGATCGCCCGGTCCGGCGGCCTCAAGCAGGTCATCGGGCAGCGGCTGGAGGAGATCGACGCCCGCGGCGTCAACTCCATCCCGCTGCGCGCGGTGGCACCCAACGGCGACCCGGTGGTCGTGCGGGTCGGCCGGTACGGGCCCTACCTGCAGGCCGGTGGCGAGGACGGCGCCCGGGTGAGCATCCCGGAGGACATCGCCCCCGACGAGCTGACCAGCGAGAAGGTCGCCGAGCTGCTCGACGCCCCCAGCTCGGACCGCGAGCTGGGCGCCGACCCGGAGTCCGGCTTCCCGGTGGCGGTGAAGGCCGGCCGCTACGGGCCCTACGTCACCACCCTGGTGCCCGAGGGCAGCAAGGAGCAGCCGCGCACCGCGAGCCTGTTCAAGTCGATGGCGCCGGAGACGGTGACCCTGGAGCAGGCGCTGCAGTTGCTGACCCTGCCGCGGACGGTGGGCACGGACGCCGACGGCGAGGAGATCCAGGCGCTCAACGGCCGCTACGGGCCCTACCTCAAGAAGGGCACCGACTCCCGCTCGCTGGAGAGCGAGGACGCGCTCTTCACCATCACCCTCGACGAGGCGCTGGCAATCTTCGCCCAGCCCAAGCAGCGCGGCCGGGCGGCGGCGAAGGCCCCGCTCAAGGAGCTGGGCCCGGACCCGGTCAGCCAGGGGCAGGTCACCGTGCGGGAGGGCCGCTTCGGGCCCTACGTCACCGACGGCGAGGTCAACGCCAGCCTGCGCAAGGGCGACGACGTCGAGACGATCACCCTGGAGCGGGCCGCCGAGCTGCTCGCCGACCGCCGCGAGCGGGCGCCGGTGAAGAAGAAGACGGCGAAGAAGACGGCGGCCAAGAAGACGGCGGCCAAGAAGGCGCCGGCGAAGAAGGCCGCCACGGCGACCGCGAAGAAGACGGCGACGAAGGCGGCTCCGGCAGCCGCCGACGTCGCCGAGCCGGTCACCGCGAACAGCTGAGGCGGGGCAGCGCGGTGGAGGGGTGGGACCAGCGCCGGACGTCGTTCGGCGCGGTCGCCGCCGAGTACGCCGCGCTGCGCCCGTCCTACCCGGCCGACGCGGTCGCCTTCCTGCTCGGGCCCCGGCCGCTGCGGGTGCTCGACCTGGGCGCCGGCACCGGGCTGCTCACCGACGTGCTGCTGGCGGCCGGGCACGAGGTCGTCGCCGTCGACCCGACGCCGGGCATGCTCGACCAGCTGCGCGCCCGGCTGCCACAGGTCGAGGCCGCCGTCGGCGGGGCGGAGGCCATCCCGCTGCCCGACGGCGCCGTCGACGCGGTCCTGGCCGGGCAGGCCGCGCACTGGTTCGACGTCGTTCCTGCGGCCGCCGAACTCCGCCGGGTGCTGCGCCCGGGCGGCGTCGTCGGGCTGGTCTGGAACACCCGGGACGAGCGGGTGCCCTGGGTGGCCGCGCTCGGGCAGCTGCTCGCCGCCGAGGCGCGGGACCACGAGGCCGACCAGGGGGTCGTCGCGCGGTTCGCCGCAGAGCTCCCCGCCGACGTCGCGGTCGCCGACTCCGGCATCGTCCAGGAGGTCACCGCCGAGCAGGTCGTGGCCGGGATCGGCACCCGCAGCTACGTGGCCACCATGGACGCCGCCCACCGGGCGGAGTTCCTCGGCCGGGTGCGGGAGCTGCTGGCCGAGCACCCCGGCACGCGCGGCCACGATGTCCTCCAGCTGCCGTACACCACCCGGGCGTACCGGCTCACCCCTCACTGAGGCCCCGGGAACCCGCCGTCCGGGCCCGGAACCGGGCCGTTCCGTCGTTCCCGACCGGTACGGTGACCCCGCCGCCCGTGGCCCGACCGCCACCGTTCCCACTCACCTCCGGGAGTCCCGATCAGCTCCGACCCGACGGGTCACCGTCCTCCGGACGGCCCGTCCGCCGACACCCCGTCCGCCGATGGCGCGGTGGCCGCACCCGGCGCGGGCCTCGACGGCGCCACCAGCGACGGTGTCGCCGATCCCGCACCCGCGGTCCCGGCCGACGGGCTGCCGCCCGCGGGTGTGCCGACCCCGGAGGACGCTGCAGCTCCGCCGCTGGCCGGGCTGGACGACGGACTGCCGGCGGAAGGCCCGCAGCCCTCCGGCGCCGAGGCGCCGCCGGACGAAGCAGGGCAGGACGAGTCGGCGCAGGTCGGCGGTGGCGAGGTCGGGCTGGGGGCCAGGATCCGGGCGGTGCTCCGGGTCCGCGACTTCCGCAAGCTGTGGCTGTCCATGTCACTGTCCAGCTTCGGTGACTGGCTGGGCCTGCTGGCCATCACCGCGACCGCGACCACGCTGGTCGACGGCTACATGGCCAGCAACCTGGCCCTCAGCGGCGTCCTGCTCTTCCGGCTGCTGCCGGCGCTCGTGCTCGGGCCACTGGCCGGGGTCTTCGCCGACCGGTTCGACCGCCGGAAGACGATGGTGGTCACCGACATCATGCGGTTCGGCCTGTTCGCCTCCATCCCGCTGGTCGACAACCTGATCTGGCTGTTCATCGCCCAGTTCCTGATCGAGGTGATCAGCCTGTTCTGGACTCCGGCCAAGGACGCCGCGGTCCCGAACATGCTCCGCAAGGACCAGTTGGAGCCGGCCAACCAGCTGTCCCTGGTCACCACCTACGGGATCACCCCGGTGCTCGCCGGTGGCGTCTACGCAGTGCTGAACACCTCGGGTGGCCGGCTGAGCCAGCTGTTCCCCGGGCTGGACCAGATCGCCCTGGCCCTGTACCTGAACGCGCTGACCTTCCTCGTCGCGGCCTTCGTGATCTGGAACCTGCCCTCGATCAGCGGTCGCCGGGCCGCGCGACCCGAGGCGCCGCAGGAGAGCTTCATCGGCTCGCTGAAGCAGGGCTTCTCCTTCGCCGGCCACACCCGGCTGGTCCGCGGGCTGATCCTCGGGATCACCGGGGCCTTCGCCGCTGCTGGCGCGATCATCGCGACCGGGCAGTTCTACGTGAGCGCACTCGGTGGGGGGCAGGCGGCGTACGGGCTGCTGTTCGGGGCGGTCTTCGTCGGCCTCGGCCTGGGCATCGCCCTGGGTCCCAGCATCGCCCACGACCTGGCCCGGGAGCGGATCTTCGGGGTCGCCATCGTCGGCGCCGGGATCGTGGTTCTGCTCATGGCGTGGACCGTCACGCTGTGGGTGGCGCTGCTGCTGGTCGTGCTGATGGGCTTCTTCGCCGGCATCGCCTACCTGGCCGGCTTCACCCTGCTCGGCACGGAGGTCGAGGACGAGATCCGCGGCCGCACGTTCGCGATCGTCCAGTCCCTCGTCCGCGCCTCGTTGATCCTGTCCCTCGCGGTGGTGCCGATCGGCGTGGGCGTCGTCGGCCAGCGCGAGGTCGACGTGGGCGTCCTGACGTTGGCGGTCACCGGGGAGCGGGTCATGCTGTTCGTGGCCGGGCTGCTGGCCGTCGTCGTCGGGGTGGTCGCCTACCGGCAGATGGACGACGGCCGCCCGGTGCCGCTGCTGGCCGACGTCGTCACCGCCCTGCGCCGGGACACCACCGCGCGTCGCCGGCTGGCCGGGGGTGGCGTGCTCATCGCCTTCGAGGGCGGCGAGGGCGCCGGCAAGTCGACCCAGGTCCGCCGCCTGCACGAGTGGCTGACCGAGGAGGGGCTGACGGCCCGGACCACCCGCGAACCGGGCGGGACGGCGCTCGGCGGGAAGATCCGGACGCTCCTGCTGGACCCGACCAGCGCCGGGCTGTCGCCGCGGGCGGAGGCGCTCTTGTACGCCGCGGACCGGGCCCAGCACGTCAACGACGTGCTGCGCCCGGCGCTGGACGCCGGGGAGGTGGTCATCACCGACCGCTTCGTCGACAGCTCGCTGGCCTACCAGGGCGCCGGCCGCACGATCCCGATGGACGACGTGCGCTCGATCTCCCGCTGGGCGACCCAGGGCCTGCAGCCGGACCTGACCGTGCTGCTGGACCTGACCCCGGAGGTCGGGCTGGCCCGCGCCCGCGGGCGGGCCGCCGCCGACCGGATGGAGTCGGAGTCGCTGGAGTTCCACCAGCGGATCCGCCAGACCTTCCTCGCCCTGGCCGAGGCCGAGCCGGACCGCTACCTGTTGCTCGACGCCCGGCAGTCGCCCGACGAGCTGGCCGCCGCGATCCGCAGGAAGGTCAGCGTCCTGCTGGAGGGGATGCCCCTCCAGCAGCCGGTCAAGCTGCCCGCGCCGCGCGGGCGGCGGGGGAACGAGCACGGCGTGCAGACCGGCACGACCCCCCAGTTGCACCCGTGAGCGAGAGTGGGCCGGTGACCACTGTCGCCCCGCCCGCCGGCGTCTGGGCCGACGTCGTCGGCCAGCCCGCGGTCGTCGCCGAGCTGCAGGCCGCCGTCGCCACTCCGACGGCGATGACGCACGCCTGGCTGTTCACCGGCCCGCCCGGCTCGGGGCGCTCGGTGGCCGCCCGCGCGTTCGCCGCCGCCCTCCAGTGCCCCGCCGGCGGTGACGGCACCTGCCACGAGTGCCGCACGGTGCTGGCCGGCAGCCACGCCGACGTCCACCGCGTGGTGCCCGAGGGCCTGTCCATCGGGGTCGCCGAGGTGCGGCAGATCGTCCGCACCGCCGGCCGCGCGCCGTCCGGGGGCCGGTGGCAGGTGGTCGTCGTCGAGGACGCCGACCGGATGACCGAGCAGGCGTCCAACACGGTGCTGAAGATGCTCGAGGAGCCGCCGCCGCGCACGGTCTTCCTGCTGTGCGCGCCCTCGCTGCACCCCGACGACGTGCCGGTGACCATCCGGTCGCGCTGCCGGGTGGTCGCGCTGCGCACCCCTCGGATCGACGCGGTCGCCGAGGTGCTCACCCGGCGCGACGGCATCGACCCAGCGCTGGCCGCCTGGGCGGCGGCGGCCGCCGGCGGGCACGTCGGCCGGGCCCGGCACCTGGCCCAGGACGAGTCGGCCCGGCTGGTGCGCAAGTCGGTCCTGGACATCCCGCTGTCGCTGGTCTCGCTGGCTGCCTGCCTCAACGCCGCCGACGATCTGGTGGCCGCGGCCAAGGACGAGTCCGACCGGACCACCGCCGAGGTCGACGCGGTGGAGACCGACGCGGTGAAGGCAAGCCTCGGCGTGGGCGCCCGTGGACCTGGGGTGGCTGCGGCCAGCCGGGGCGCCGGTCAGCTCAAGGAGCTGGAGAAGCGGCAGAAGTCCCGGGCCACCCGGCTCGGCCGCGACTCGCTGGACCGCGCGCTGGTCGACCTCGCCGCCCTCTACCGGGACGCGTTGGTGATCAGCTCGGCCGGGGGAGCGGCCGACCCGGGCGTGCCGCTGGCGCACCCGGACCGGCGCGCGGACGCCGTGGAGCTCGCCCGGCGGATCGGCGCGGAAGGCGCGTTGCGGCGCATCGACGCGGTGCTGCGTGCGCGCACGGCGCTGGAGCAGAACGTCAAGCCGCAGATCGCGGTGGAGGCGCTGACCGTGGCGCTGCGGCTGCCGGCCTGACCCACCGGGGGCTGCGCGGCACCGGCTCACCGGTGCCGTAAGCTCTCCGACGCACGCCCGCCGCCTTAGCTCAGTCGGTAGAGCATCTCACTCGTAATGAGAAGGTCGTCGGTTCGATTCCGACAGGCGGCTCTCTGTTCCCCTCGGTCGGGCCCCGGTTCCGGCTCGCCTCCGCTCCCGCGCTATGACGCGGTCGCGCGGAACTCACGACCAGACGCCGACGGCGGCGCACCCGGGTGGGTGCGCCGCCGTCGGCGTGCGTGCTCGGCGATCCGGCCGGAGCCGGCGTCAGGAGTGGACAGGGGTCAGTGGCCGCCGGCCTCGAGGGCCCGCTTCCGGGAGGCCTCGATCTCGGCCTCGGCCTCGGCGCGCCCGACCCACTCGGCGCCCTCGACCGACTTGCCCGGCTCGAGGTCCTTGTAGGTCTCGAAGAAGTGCTGGATCTCCAGCCGGTCGAACTCCGAGACGTCGCCGATGTCCTGCAGGTGGGCCACCCGCGGGTCGGTCGCGGGCACGGTGAGGACCTTGTCGTCGCCACCCGCCTCGTCGGTCATCCGGAACATGCCGATCGCCCGGCAGGTGATGAGGCACCCGGGGAAGGTCGGTTCCTCCAGCAGGACGAGCGCGTCGAGCGGGTCACCGTCCAATCCGAGGGTCTCCTCGATGTACCCGTAGTCCGCCGGGTACCGCGTCGAGGTGAACAGCATCCGGTCCAGGCGGATGCGTCCGGTGGCGTGGTCCAGCTCGTACTTGTTCCGCTGGCCCTTGGGGATTTCTACCGTCACGTCGAACTGCACGCCGATAGTGTGGCGCACGAACGTCCGCCGTGTGGGCGGAGGTCACTCCGGGGGGTGGGGGAGATCTCGTCGAGTCCGCAGGACGAGCCGTCGGACCAGCCGTCGGAGGCGGGTGACGGAGCGGCCCCGACGGGGGCGCAGCCCTCCGGGGGGACAGCCCCTGTGACGGTTCCGGACGACACCGCGGCGCCGCCGCCGGCGGAGGCCGACGAGCCCCGTGCGGACGCCGAGGCGGCAGAGGCCGTCCCGGACACGCCCCCCTCGGGCAGCGACGAGCCGGGCACCGACGAGCCGCCGGCAGACGTCGCACCCGAGCCCACCGCCGCCGAGCAGGCGGCCGCCGCCGAGCAGGCGGTCGAGGACGCCGCCGCGGAACGCGTCGCCGCCGACCAGCTGGCCGCCGAGTCCGCCGCGGAGGCGGAGGCGCGACGGGTGGCCGCCGCGCAGGCCGCGGCCGATCTCGCCGAGGTCAAGCGCTGGATCGCCGAGCGCGCCGCCGCGGAGCAGGCCGCCGCCGAGGAGGCCGCGCAGCTCACCGCGGAGGACGAGGAGGCCGCTGCCGCCGCCAAGGCCGCCGCGGACCTCGCCGAGGTGCGCCGCTGGGCCGCGGAGAAGGCGGCCGCCGAGCAGGCCGCCGCGGAGCGGGCCGCCGCCGAGCAGGCGGCGTTCGAGCAGGCCGAGGCCGAGCGCGCGGCCGCGCTGCAGGCGGAGGCCGACCGGATGGCCGCCGAGCGGGCCGAGGTGGAGCAGACGGTGCTCGCCGAGGCGGCCGCCCGGCGCGCCGCGGAGCAGGAGGCGGCCGCCCGCGCCGCCGACGAGGCGGAGGCCCGCCGGACGGCGGAGCGCGAGGAGGCCCGCCGGGCTGCCGAGCAGGCGGAGGCTGACCGGATGGCCGCGGAGCGCGCCGCGGCCGACCGGGCGGCTGCCGCACGCGCCGACGAGGAACGGGCCGAGGCGGCGCGGGCCGAGGCGGCGCGGGCCGAGGCGGCGCGGGCCGAGGCCGAGCGACCAGCAGCCGGCCCGCGGCCGGATCCCGGTCCCGCCGCGCCGGGCGCCACCCCGCTGGCGGCCCTGCCCGGCCAGCCGGCCACCGGCGCCCGGCCCACTCCCGGACCCCGCCCGACACCCGCGCCGCGCCCCGCTCCCGCGCCGAGGGCCGCCCCGGAGTCCGCCCCCGCCGGCGCAACGGCTGCCGCACCGCCCACCCGTCGTGGCCGCCGGGCCGGTGCCCGCCGCCGGGCCAGGGCGCTGGTGGCCGCGCTGCTGGCCCTGGTCGTCGCGGCCGTGGCCGTGGTGCTGGGGCTCCAGTTCCTCGGTGACCGAACCGGTGGCGACCTGGCCGGGGGGGCCGAGCAGGTGCCCGACGCCGTCCTCCCGGTGCTCACCGACCCCTCGCCGGTGCTGACCGAGCTGTCCGGCAGCGCCCCGCTGCCCGACCCCGCCGTGCTCAGCGGCGTGCTCACGCCGCTGCTGGCCGACCCGGCGCTGGGCAGCGGCCTCTCCGCGCAGGTGGTCGACGTCGCGACCGGCGGCGTCCTGTTCGACCTGGCCGGCACGGATCCGGGAACCCCCGCCTCCACCGCGAAGCTGCTCACCGCGCTGGCCGCACTCACCACCCTCGACCCGGTCGACACCCTGACCACGACCGTCGTCGCCGGGGCCACCCCCGGAGAGGTCGTGCTGGTGGGCGGGGGTGACCCCACCCTGTCGACCACCGAGCCGTCGCAGAACTACCCGGGCGCGGCCACCGTCGCCGAGCTGGCCGCCGAGGTCCAGCAGGCGCTGGGTGGCACCCCGGTCACCCGGGTGGTGGTCGACAACTCGCTGTTCACCGGCCCGCTCACCGCCCCCGGCTGGGGGGCCGGTGACGCGCCGTCCACGTACGCGGCGCCGGTCACCGCGACCGCCGTCGACGGCGCCCGGGTCGACCCCGACGGGCCGATGCGCAGCGGCGCCCCCGGTACCGACGCGGGCCGGGCGCTGGCCGCCGCGTTGGGCGTCCCGGAGGCCCCGGTCGCGCTGGGGGAGGCGCCGGCCGGCGCCCGCACCCTCGGCAGCGTCGAGTCCGCCCCGGTGGTGCGGCTGGTGGAGCAGGCGCTCACCGAGTCGGACAACCTGCTGGCCGAGTCCCTGGCCCGGCACGTGGCGGTCGCCCGGGGCCTCCCGGCCGACTTCACCGGCGCGGCCCAGGCGGTCACCGACGCGGTCGCCGACGCCGGCCTGGACACCACCGGCGTCGCCCTCAGCGACGGCAGCGGGCTCTCCGACGCCGACCTGGTGCCCGCCCGGCTGCTCACCGACCTGCTGCGCAGCGTCGCCGACGGCAGCATCCCCGGCACCGGTGGCCTGCTCAGCGGCCTCCCGGTGGCCGGGTACGACGGCACCCTGGCCGAGCGCCCCGGTGCCGGCGCCGGTCAGGCCGGGGCCGTCCGGGCCAAGACCGGCACCCTCGACGGCGTGCACGACCTGGCCGGGACGGTGCTCACCGACGACGGCCGCCTGCTGGCCTTCGCCGTGCTCGCCGACGGGGCGACCGGGGGCCTGGTCGCCGCCGAGGCGGCCCTGGACGACGTCGCCACCGCCCTGGCCGCCTGCGGCTGCCGCTGAGCCGGACGCCGAGCGGTCCCGGTGAGTACGGTGAACCGATGAGCCGCTCCTCGTCCCTGGTCGACTGGGACCTCGCCGGCCGCACCGCCCGCCGCCTCACCTCCTCGGGCCCGGAGACCTCCCGGGAGGAGGCCGCCGACGTCGTCGCCGAGCTGCACCGCGCCGCCGCGACCGCCGTCGCGCACGTCGAGGGGCTGACCGGCCTGCACCCGGTGCCCGGTGGCCCCGAGCCGGTGGTCGCCGTCGTCGACCGGCCCGGCTGGGTCGACGCCAACACCGTCGGCATGGCCGCGCTGCTCGACCCGCTGACCGAGGGTCTGCGCGCCGCCCAGGGCGGCACCCCGCCCGGGCCGCTGGCCACCGCGATCGGCTCCCGCGCCACCGGCGTCCAGGCCGGCGGGGTGCTGGCCTTCCTCTGCACGCGCGTGCTCGGCCAGTACGAGGTGTTCGGCACCGGCGGCCGGCTGTTGCTGGTCGCCCCCAACATCGTCGACACCGAGCGGCGGCTGGGCGTCGACCCGACCGACTTCCGGCTGTGGGTCTGCCTGCACGAGGTCACCCACCAGCTGCAGTTCACCGCCGTCCCGTGGCTGCGCCCCTACCTCGAGGAGCAGGTGCAGGCCTTCGCCTCGGCCACCGACCTCACGCCCGACGTGCTGCGCGAGCGGCTCACCGACCTGCTGCGCAGCCTCGGCGACGCGGTCCGCGGCGGCGCCGACGACGGCGCCCCGCAGGGACTGATGGCGCTGGTCCGCGGCCCGGAGCAGCGCGCGGTGCTCGACCGGGTGACCGCGGTGATGAGCCTGGTCGAGGGGCACGCCGAGTTCGTGATGGACGGCGTCGGACCGGACGTCGTCCCCTCCGTGCGCACGCTGCGCAAGCGGTTCGCCCAGCGCCGCAAGGGCCGCGGCCCCATCGACCGGGTGCTGCGCCGGCTGCTCGGGCTGGAGCAGAAGATGCAGCAGTACGCCGACGGCCGGGTCTTCGTGGCCGGCGTGGTCGAGCTGGCCGGCATGGACGGGTTCAACCAGGTGTGGGCCGGCCCGCAGAACCTGCCATTGGTCGAGGAGCTCACCGACCCCGCCCGCTGGGTGGAGCGCGTGCTGGGCAGCCGCCCGGCCGTTCCCGCCTGAGGTGGCCGGGCCGCCGCCGGCGGTCGCGGTCGTCCGGCACGCCGTCCGCGCCGGTCTCCGCCGCTCGTACCGGCCGGTGCTGGTCGCCTGCAGCGGGGGAGCGGACTCGGTGGCGCTGGCCTCGGCGCTGGCCTTCGAGGCGCGCGACGCCGGCGTCCGGGTCGGTGGCGTGACCGTCGACCACGGGCTGCAGCCCGGCTCGGCCGCCCGCGCCGACGCCACCGCGCACCTGCTGCGCGGGCTCGGCCTCGACCCGGTGCTGAGCGTGCGCGCCGAGGTGGGGGGCGACGGCGGCCCGGAGGCCGCCGCCCGGGCCGCGCGCTACGCAGCCCTCACCCGGGTGGCCGGCGAGCACGGCGCCCGGGTCGCGCTGGGCCACACCCTCGACGACCAGGCCGAGACGGTGCTGCTCGGGCTGGGCCGCGGGTCGGGCCCGCGCTCGGTGGCCGGCATGGTCGCCGAACGGGTCGCGGACGGCGTCCCCTGGTGGCGGCCGTTCCTCGGCGTCCGGCGGGCCACCGCCCGGCAGGCCTGCGCCGACCAGGACCTGCCGGTGTGGGACGACCCGTGGAACACCGATCCGGCCTACACCCGGGTGCGGCTGCGGACCGAGGTGCTGCCCCTGCTGGAGGAGGTGCTCGGTGGTGGGGTCGCCCCGGCGCTGGCGCGCACCGCCGGGCTCCTGCGGGAGGACCTGGAGGCCCTCGACGAGCTGGCCGGCTCCCGGCTCGCCGCGCTGCTCGTGGACGGCGGGCTGCCGGCCGGGCCGGTGGCCGAGCTGCCCGACGCGCTGCGCCGGCGGGTGCTGCGCGGCTGGCTGCGGTCCGCCGGCGTCCCCGATCTGCAGGCGGTCCACCTGCGCGCGGTCGACGCCCTGCTCACCCGGTGGCGCGGTCAGGGCCGGGTGGACCTACCCGGTGGCGCGGGGGTGCTGCGCTCGTCTGGCAGGCTGGTGCTGCGGTCCGGCGCCGGGCACCCCACCGCCCAGCACCGCACCGCCACCCCCCGCGCAGCCGAACTCTCAGAGGAGCCCTGACCGTGAGCGAGCCGACCACCCCCGGAGCGCAGGGCACCGGGCAGTTGGGCCCCGACCACGGCTACGGCCCCGACATCGACCACGTGCTCCTGTCCGAGCAGCAGATCCAGGACAAGATCGAGGAGCTGGCCGCGACGATCGCCGCGGACTACGCCGGCCGGGAGGTGCTCCTGGTCGGGGTGCTCAAGGGCGCGGTGATGTTCATGTCCGACTTCGCCCGGGCGCTGCGGCTGCCCACCCAGATGGAGTTCATGGCCGTCTCCTCCTACGGCAGCGCCACCAGCTCCTCGGGTGTGGTGCGCATCCTCAAGGACCTCGACCGGGACATCAGCGACCGGCACGTGCTGGTGCTGGAGGACATCATCGACTCCGGGCTCACCCTGTCCTGGCTGCTGAAGAACCTGGGCGGCCGGCGGCCGGCGAGCCTCGAGGTGTGCACCCTGCTGCGCAAGCCCGACGCGGTGAAGGTCGACGTCCCGGTGAAGTACATCGGGTTCGACATCCCCAACGAGTTCGTCGTCGGCTACGGGCTCGACTACGCCGAGCGCTACCGCGACCTCCCCTACATCGGCACGCTCAAGCCCGAGGTCTACTCCTCCTAGCAGGAGGACCCCGCTGCCCCCGACGCTCGCACGCTCGCGGCGGGCCCCTGCCGCGGGGCGGGTCGCGACCAGCGGGTGCACGGGTACGGCGGTGTACCGTCGTGCCAACGACGTCGCCCCGCGGCGGGCTGCCGCCTCCGTCCGCGTGCGGCGTCCTTGCGACGATCAGGAGGGTCGACGGGCGGGCCGGGCACGTCCCGGGTGGCCCGGCATCGGTGTATGGAACGTAAGAAGATCTTCCGCTCGGTCTGGTTCTGGGTCCTCGTCGTCGTCGCGCTGGCCTTCATCGGCTCCAGCTTCTTCCGGGGCAACGACGGCTACGACGAGGTCTCGACGTCGACCGCGCTCGCCCAGATCGAGACCGGGAACGTCACCTCCGCGACGATCAACACCACCGAGCAGACGGTCGACCTCGACCTCGAGAACCCGGTGGAGGGGAGCCAGCAGGTCAGCGCCTCCTACCCGGTGGCGCTCGAGGAGGACCTCGTCGGCCTGCTGCGGGACGCCGACGACGAGTTCGACACCACCGTCACCCAGACCAGCCTGCTCACCAGCCTGCTGGTCAGCTTCCTGCCCTTCCTGATCCTCCTGCTGCTGCTGTTCTGGCTGTTCAACTCCATGCAGGGCGGCGGCCGGGGCGTGATGGCCTTCGGCAAGTCCAAGGCCAAGGTGGTCAGCAAGGACTCCCCGAAGACCACGTTCGCCGACGTCGCCGGCGCCGACGAGGCGATCGAGGAGCTGCACGAGATCAAGGAGTTCCTGCAGAACCCGGTGAAGTTCCAGGCGATCGGCGCCAAGATCCCCAAGGGCGTGCTGCTGTTCGGGCCGCCCGGTACCGGCAAGACGCTGCTGGCCCGCGCGGTCGCCGGTGAGGCCGGCGTGCCGTTCTACTCGATCTCCGGCTCGGACTTCGTCGAGATGTTCGTCGGCGTCGGCGCCAGCCGGGTCCGCGACCTGTTCACCCAGGCGAAGGAGAACGCCCCGGCGATCATCTTCGTCGACGAGATCGACGCCGTCGGGCGGCAGCGCGGCGCCGGCATGGGTGGCGGGCACGACGAGCGCGAGCAGACGCTCAACCAGATGCTGGTGGAGATGGACGGCTTCGACGTCAAGGGCGGGGTCATCATGATCGCCGCCACCAACCGGCCGGACGTCCTGGACCCCGCGCTGCTGCGCCCGGGCCGCTTCGACCGGCAGATCGCCGTCGACCGCCCCGACCTGGCCGGCCGCGTCGCCGTGCTCAAGGTGCACGCCACCGGCAAGCCGCTGGCCGATGACGTCGACCTGGAGACCGTCGCCCGCCGCACCCCCGGCTTCACCGGCGCCGACCTGGCCAACGTGCTCAACGAGGCCGCGCTGCTCACCGCCCGGCACGACGGCACGGTGATCACCGACGCCGCCCTCGAGGAGGCGATCGACCGGGTCATCGCCGGCCCCGAGCGCAAGACCCGGGCGATGAGCGAGAAGGAGAAGAAGGTCACCGCGTACCACGAGGGCGGCCACGCCCTGGTGGCGCACGCGCTGCCGAACACCGACCCGGTGCACAAGGTGACGATCCTGCCGCGCGGCCGCTCGCTGGGGCACACCCTGGTGCTGCCGACCGAGGACAAGTACACCCAGACCCGCTCGGAGATGATCGACACCCTGGCCTACGCGCTGGGTGGCCGGGCCGCCGAGGAGCTGGTCTTCCACGAGCCCACCACCGGTGCCGGCAACGACATCGAGAAGGCCACCGCGATGGCCCGTTCGATGGTCACCCAGTACGGCATGAGCGCCAAGCTCGGCGCGGTCAAGTACGGCAGCACCGACTCCGAGCCGTTCCTCGGCCGGGACATGGGCTCGCGGCCGGACTACTCCGACGCGGTCGCCGCCGACATCGACGGCGAGGTGCGGGCGCTCATCGAGGCCGCGCACGACGAGGCGTGGGAGATCCTGGTCGAGTACCGGGACACCCTCGACCAGCTGGTGCTCGAGCTGATGGAGAAGGAGACCCTCTCCCGCGAGGACATGGCGCGGATCTGCGCCGGGGTCGCCAAGCGGCCCTCGCTGGCGCCGTACAACGGCTTCGGCAAGCGGACGCCGTCCCAGCGCGGTCCGGTGCTCACCCCCGCCGAGCAGGCGGCGGCGCAGAACGGGCACGTCAACGGCAGCTCGACGCAGGGCACCCCGAACCCGGTCGGGGACGTGGGCGCCCCGGCGCAGGGCCGGTGAGCGTCCGGCAGACCGGGGGCGGGCGCGCGGTCGACGGCGTCGGGCAGGACCGGGTCACCGGCGACGTCGTCGGCGACCTGCGCCCGGGCCGGATCGACTCCGCGCGGGCCGAGGCCGCCGTCCGGGAACTGCTGCTCGCCATCGGCGAGGACCCGGACCGGCCCGGCCTGGTCGACACCCCGGCCCGGGTGGCCCGGGCCTACGCCGAGGTGTTCGCGGGCCTCGACCAGGATCCCTACGACGTCCTGGCGACGACGTTCGCCGAGGACCACGACGAGATGGTGCTGGTCAAGGACATCCCGATGTACTCGACCTGTGAGCACCACCTGGTGCCCTTCCACGGGGTCGCGCACGTCGGCTACATCCCGGGCCCCGACGGCCGGGTGACCGGGCTGTCCAAGCTGGCCCGCCTGGTCGACGTCTACGCCCGCCGGCCCCAGGTGCAGGAACGGCTCACCCGCCAGGTCGCCGACGCGCTCCACGACGTGCTCAAGCCGCAGGGCGCGATCGTGGTGATCCAGGCCGAGCACCTGTGCATGTCGATGCGCGGCATCCGCAAGCCGGGGTCGTCGACGATGACCTCGGCCGTGCGCGGGGTCTTCCGGGACAGCGCGGCCACGCGCAGCGAGGCGATGAGCCTCATCCTGCAGCGGTGAACCTCGCGCTGCCGCGCCCCGGCCGGTGCGTGGTGATGGGCGTCCTCAACGTCACGCCGGACTCCTTCTCCGACGGCGGCACGTTCGCCGACCGGGACGCCGCGATCGCGCACGGCCTGCGGATGCACGCCGTCGGCGCCGACTACGTCGACGTCGGCGGTGAGTCGACCCGGCCCGGCGCCGACCGCGTCGACGCCGAGGAGGAGTGCCGCCGGGTCGTGCCGGTGGTCCGCGAGCTGGCCGGCGCCGGCGTGCGGGTGAGCGTGGACACCACGCGCGCGGAGGTCGCCGAGGCGGCCCTGGACGCGGGTGCCGTGCTGGTCAACGACGTCAGCGGGGGGCTGGCCGATGCCGGCATGGCCCGGCTGGTCGCCGACACCGGCGTCCCGTGGGTGCTCATGCACTGGCGGGGGCACAGCCGGGAGATGCACGCGGCGGCCCGCTACGGCGACGTCGTCACCGAGGTCGCCGCCGAGCTGACCGCCCGGGTGGAGGACGTCGTGGCGGCCGGCGTCGACCCGGCGCAGCTGGTGCTGGACCCGGGACTGGGGTTCGCGAAGAACGCCGAGCACAACTGGGCGCTGCTCGCCGGGACGGACCGGCTGGTCGCCCTCGGCCTGCCGCTGCTGGTGGGCGCCTCGCGCAAGACGTTCCTGGGCCGGCTGCTGGCCGGCCCGGACGGCGCCGTCCGGCCGGTCGAGGGCCGGGAGGCGGCGACGACGGCGATCTCCGTGCTGGCCGCGCAGGCCGGGGCGTGGGGAGTGCGGGTGCACGACCCGGTGCAGTCGCTGGATGCGATCAGGACGGTGGCGGCCGTGCAGGCCGCCCGTGGCGGAGGGACGCACCATGGCTGACCCGACCCGAGCCGTCCCCGACCGGATCACCGTGCACGGGCTGACCGGGCACGGCTTCCACGGGGTGTACCCCGAGGAGCGCGAACGCGGGCAGACGTTCCGGGTGGACGCCGTGCTGGAGCTGGACACCGCCCCGGCGGCGGCGACCGACGACCTCACCAGGACGGTCAACTACGCCGAGCTCTCCCAGCGGTTGCACGCGCTCCTCGTCGGCGAGCCGGTCGACCTGCTGGAGACCCTCGCCCAGCGGCTGGCCGACCTCTGCCTCGGGTACGGGATCGTGCAGGCCGTGGAGATCACCGTGCACAAGCCGCAGGCCGACCTCGGCGTCCCCGCCGACGACGTCACGGTCGCGATCCGGCGCGAGCGCACATGAGCCGCGCCGTCCTCTCGCTCGGCGGCAACCTGGGTGACCGCGCGGGCACGCTGCGCCGCGCGCTGGAGTCGCTCGCCGGGCAGGGGCTGGTGGCCCGCTCGGTGCTGTACGAGACGCCGCCGTGGGGGCCGGTCGAACAGCCGCCGTACCTGAACGCGATCGCCGTCGTGCGGGGCGACCGGGACGCCGCCGGCTGGCTCGCGCTGGCCGCCGAGCTGGAGCAGGCGGCCGGCCGCACCCGCGAGGTGCGGTGGGGCGCACGCACGCTGGACGTCGACGTGGTCACGGTGACCGCCGACGACGGCACCCCGGTGCTCTCCGACGACCCGGAGCTGACGCTGCCGCACCCCCGGGCGCACGAGCGGGCGTTCGTGCTGGTGCCGTGGCTGGCGCTGGACCCCGGCGCCCAGCTGCCCGGCCACGGGGCCGTGGCCGACTTGCTCGCCGCGCTGCCGGCCGACGACGTCGCCGCGGTGGTCCGTTGGGAGCAGCTGGCGTGAGCCCGGTGCGCCGGCGTGACCTGCTGGTCCTCGCCGTCGGCCTCGCCGTGGCGTCCTGGCTGGTGGTGCGGGCCGCCTACGGCTCGCTCCCCGTCCTGTCCTGGTGGCTGCCGCTCCCGCTCGGGGTGCTCGCGGTCGCGGAGGCGTTCGGCGCGCGCACGCTGCGGGCCCGGCTGAGCGCGCAGCGGGAGCGCCGGCCGTCGCCGACCGGGTCGGCCCGCCCGGTGGAGCCCCTGCTGGTCGCCCGGCTCGCGGTGCTCGCCCAGGCCAGCGCCTACGTCGGTGCGGTCTTCGCCGGGGTCTGGGGCGGGCTGCTGCTGCACACGCTGCCGGCGCTCGGGCAGCTGCGCGCCGCCGCGGGCGACTCGGTCACCGGCGCGATCGGCGTCGTCCTCGCGGCCGGGCTGGTCGCCGCCGCGCTGTGGCTGGAGCACGTCTGCAGGATCCCGCCCGACCGCGACGACGAGGGCACCCCCGGCGGCGCCCGCGCGTAGTGGATCGGTCGGCCAGGTGGCCCCGTCCAGAGGCTCGTCCCGAGCGTGCGAGGGGTGAGGAGGACGGGGTCCTTTCTCAGACCCGGGCGGCCCCGGCCACCTCGGGCGCCTTGCCCTCCACCGAGCGGCGCAGCGCCGCGTGCAGCGACTCGGGGGTCAGCACCCCGCAGAACCGGTCGCCGTCCAGCACCGCCACCCAGCCGGCCTCCAGCTGCAGCATCGTGGCGAACGCGGTCTTCAGCGTGGCGTCGACCGGCACCCAGGCCTCCATCCGCCGCGCCTTACCGCGGACCGTGCCCGCCCCGGCGGCGCGGTCGGCGGAGATCCAGCCGTGCAGCCGCTGAGCGTCGTCCAGCACGACGGCCCAGCGGGCCCCGGCGTGCGCCAGCGCCGCCCGGGCGTCGGCCAGCCCGTCATCGACGTGCACCACGGGGGGCTGCTCCAGGTCCCGGAGGTCGATCCCGGTGACCGCCAGCCGCTTGAGCCCGCGGTCGGCGCCCACGAAGTCGGCGACGAACGGCGTGGCGGGGGCGCCGAGCAGCTCCGCGGGCGGGGCGAACTGCTCGACCGTCCCCCCCTCGCTCATCACCGCGATCCGGTCGCCGAGCCGCACGGCCTCCTCGATGTCGTGGGTGACGAAGACGATCGTCTTGCGTACCGCCTGCTGCAGCCGGAGGAACTCCGTCTGCAGGCGCTCCCGCACGATCGGGTCGACGGCGGAGAAGGGCTCGTCCATCAGCAGGACGCCGGGGTCGGCGGCCAGCGCCCGGGCCACCCCGGCCCGCTGGCGCTGCCCGCCGGAGAGCTGGTGGGGGTAGCGGTCCCCGAAGGTGGCCGCGTCCAGCCCGACCAGCTCCAGCAGCTCATCCACCCGGTCGCGGGTCCGGCGCTTGTCCCAGCCGAGCAGCCGCGGGACGGTGGCGACGTTGCGCCGCACGGTCTGGTGCGGGAAGAGGCCGACGTTCTGGATGACGTAGCCGATCCGCCGGCGCAGCTGCACCGGGTCGACGGAGGTGACGTCGTCGTCGCCGAGCAGGATCCGCCCGCTGGTCGGCTCGATGATCCGGTTGATCATCTTCATCGTGGTGGTCTTCCCGCAGCCGGAGGGGCCGACCAGCACGCTGAGCTCGCCCGCGGCGAAGGTCAGGTCCAGCTCCCGCACCCCGACGGTGCCGTCGGGGTAGCGCTTGCCGACGCCGTCGAGCCGGATCTCCTCGGCTCGCGAGGCTGCGGGAGGTCCGGACCGAGCAG
This sequence comes from Modestobacter sp. SYSU DS0875, assembly GCF_054050915.1. NCBI lineage: Bacteria > Bacillati > Actinomycetota > Actinomycetes > Geodermatophilales > Geodermatophilaceae > Modestobacter > Modestobacter sp. SYSU DS0875. The sequence continues at coordinate 130,265 of NZ_JBJHAH010000008.1, forward strand.
TAGCGTCCACGAGGTGGCCTTCCTGGCAGGCGCCCGGTGGTGAGCGCGGCGAGCGATCTCGTGCGTGCGGTCGATGCGGCGCCGAACCCCTGGTTCGACCCCTCCTACGTGACCCGGAACTGGGACACCATTGTGGACCTGGCGGGCGAGCACGTCAGGCTGACCGTCGCCGCCGTGCTGCTGGGGGCGGTGATCGCGCTGCCGCTGGCGCTGCTGGCCCGGCGCAGCCGGTGGCTGGCCGGCCCGGTGCTGGGCCTGTCCACGCTGATCTACACGATCCCCTCGTTGGCGATGTTCGCCTTCATCGCGCCGGTCACCGGGCTGACGGCGACCACCGTGCTGGTCGGGCTGGTGCTGTACTCGCTGGTCATCCTGGTCCGGAACTTCCTCGCCGGCCTCCGGTCGGTGCCGCCGGACGTGCGGGAGGCCGCGCAGGGCATGGGCTACGGGCCGGCGCGGCTGTTCTGGCAGGTGGAGCTGCCGCTGGCGCTGCCCTCGTTCGTCGCCGGGCTGCGGGTCGCCACCGTCTCCACGGTCGCGCTGGCCACCGTCGGGGTCATCGTGGGGCACGGGGGGCTGGGGCAGCTGATCGTCGGCGGCTTCAACGCGAACTTCTACCGGGCGGAGATCGTCACCGGCGCGGTGGGCTGCGTGCTGCTGGCGCTCTTCGCCGACCTGCTGCTGGCGGTGGCCGAACGGCTGCTCACGCCCTGGACCCGGCAGGCCACGGCGTGAACCTCTGGCAGGAGGCTCTGCAGTACCTCAACGACCCCTACAACTGGACGCGGCCGAGCGGGATCCTGGACCTGCTGGTCGAGCACCTGCGGATCTCCGGCGTCGCGGTGCTCGCGGCGGTCCTGCTGGCCGTGCCGCTGGGCGCGCTGCTGGGGCACACCGGCCGGGGCGGCGGGTTCACCGTCGCGCTGTCCAACGTCAGCCGCGCGGTGCCGACCCTGGCGCTGCTCACGCTCTTCGCGGTCACCCCGATCGGCTTCGGACCGACGGCGACCACCATCGCGCTGGCCGTCTTCGCGTTCCCGCCGGTGCTGACCAACACCCACATCGGCTTCCGCGGCGTCGACCGGGACGTGGTGGAGGCGTCCCGGGCGATGGGGATGAGCGAGCGGCAGGTGCTGCTGCGGGCCGAGCTGCCGCTCGCCACCCCGCTGCTGATGACCGGGGTGCGCACCGCCGCGGTCCAGGTGGTCGCCACGGCGACGCTGGCCGCGCTGGTCGCCGGGGGCGGGCTGGGCCGGATCATCAACCTGGGGTTCGGCCAGCAGGACTACGGCACCGTGCTGGCCGGGGCGCTGCTCGTGGCCGCCCTCGCGGTGCTCACCGAGGTGGTGCTCGCGGGGCTGAGCTGGGCGCTGACCCCCGGGGAGCGGCAGCTGCCCTGGACCCGGCTCCGGGTGCGCCGCCGGGCGCAGGCGACCTCCCCGCTCTGACCGCGGGTCACGGAACGGCAACGGGTTCCCCGTGCGGTTGCGGTGTCGGTCCCCGGCGAGTTGGGTTGTGCGCTGCGGGTTCTTCCCGCCAGACACGCGTGGCCGTCCAGCAGGGGCGCCACGGGACACAGAAGGCGGAGCCGATGCGCACGCGTCCCCGTTCGTTCACCCATCTCGCCGTCACCGCGGCAGCCGCGGCGCTGCTCGCCACGGCCGCCTGCGGGGAGTCCGGCTCGTCCGGCACCGGCGGCGGCTCGCAGGCCGGTGGCTCGGCCAGCGGCGACGCCTGTGCGCCGGTGCCCGGCGACCAGCTGGTCGTGCTGGAGGACGACCAGGAGCTGCAGAACGCCGACAACATCGTGCCGGCTGTCGACGCCGAGGCCGCCGCGGCCGACCCGGCGCTGCTGCCGGCGCTCGACGCGGTCTCCGCGGAGCTGACCACCGAGGACCTCATCGCGATGAACGCCGCGGTCGACGTGCAGCGGCAGAGCGCCGAGGACGTCGCCCAGGGGTGGGTCGAGGAGCACGGCAGCGTGACCCAGGGGCTGGCGCAGGGCAGCGGTCCGATCACGGTGGGCGGCGCCAACTTCACCGAGTCCACGGTGCTGGCCAACGTCTACGCCGACGTGCTCGACGCCGCGGGGTTCGACGCCACGGTGCAGACGGTCGGCAACCGCGAGCTCTACCTCCCGGCCCTGGTCCGCGGTGAGATCCAGGTGTTCCCGGAGTACCTGTCCACGGCGACCGAGTTCATCAACCGGGCGGTCAACGGCGAGGACGTCGAGCCGGTCGCCTCCGGTGACGTCGAGGCCACCCGGGAGGCGCTCGACGGCCTGGCCGGGCAGATCGGGCAGGTGTACGACCAGCCGACCGGGTTGGTGTTCGGCGAGCCGGCCCAGGCCGCGGACCAGAACGCGTTCGCCGTCACCACGGAGTTCGCCGACGCGCTGGGCGTGAGCACGCTGTCGGAGCTGGCCGAGGCCTGTGGGGACGGCTCACTGGTGCTGGGCGGCCCGCCGGAGTGCCCGGAGCGGCCCTTCTGCCAGCCCGGCCTGGAGGAGACCTACGGGCTGGACTTCGCCGGCTTCCGCGAGCTGGACGCCGGCGGTGCGCTGACCAAGGCCGCCATCCAGCAGGGTGAGGTCTCCCTCGGCCTGGTGTTCAGCTCCGACGGCGCCCTCGCCGAGCAGTAGGCCGCCTGCAGGGTCCCGCCGCGAGCGTGCGAGTGGCGGGTGGCAGGGAATCCTTCTCACCAGCCGCCGGGGGGCAGCTGCTCCCCGGCGGCGACGGCGACGTCGACCCGGTTGCCCTCCGGCGCCAGCGGGCAGGTCCACGCCGGGTCGTAGGTGCACGACGGGTGGTAGGCGAAGTTGAGGTCGACCACCAGCCGCCCGTCGTCCCCGCCGAGGTCGGCGCCCTTCACCGTGTCCAGCAGGTACCGGCCGCCGCCGTAGGTCGCACCGCCGGCGCTGCCGTCGCGCAGCGGCAGGAACAACCCGCCGCCGTACCCGGCCAGCCACCACACGTCCAGCCGGGCGACGTCGCCGAGGGTCACCCGCCCGACCCGCCGCAGCACCACCCCGCCCTCGTCGGTGGTGGGCACCCCGAGCCGCACCGGCTCCACGTCGGTGTCGAGCCGGACGTCGAAGCGCAACGCCGGGTCGTAGCCGGCGAACGGGAGCCCGGGAAAGCCCGGGCGGGCGCCCGCCGGCAGCGGGGAGTCGGGGTGCTCGGCGAACAGCGCGTCGCGCCCGGCCCGCCAGCCCCGCCAGCCCTCCTCGGGATCCGCGGCGGTGCGGGCCGCCGCGTAGAGGGCGGCCATCCGGCGTCGCCAGTCCAGCAGGCTCAGCGTCATCCGCCCAGCCTGCCACCGCACCCCGCGCCGACGCCGCGCCGTGACCGCCTGACGCCGTTCGGTGGCCTTATGGTGGGCGCATGGGAGGTCGCCGGGACGACAGCGCGCCCGGGTGGCCTGTCCCCGCGGGCCGTCCGCCGGTCCCACCGCCGTCCCGTCCGGGTGCTGCCCGCGTGGGGTCGACCGCCGCTCCGGCCCGCCCGCTGCCCGCGCTGGACGAGCCGGTCGAGAACCGCGCCGGGTCCCGGGGGCGCGCCCTCTGGGCAGGCGCCGGCGTCGGCCTGGCGGTGCTGGTCACCGTTGCGGTCGTGCTCACCGACAACCCGGTGTACCTGCGCGTGCTGCTGCTCGCGGTCTGCTGGGCGGTGGTCGCCGCCGGCCTGCTGCTCGGCGGCCGCGGCGGCGTCCCCGAGCCGGGTGACCGGGCGGCGGCGGACCGGGAGGCGGAGCTGCGGCACTCCTACGAGCTGGAGCTGGCCCGGGAGGTCGCGGCGCGGCACGAGTACGAGGCGGAGCTGGAGGGCCGGCTGCGGCGGGAGGCCGAGCAGACCATGCGCGCCGAGCTGGCCCAGCTCCGCGGCGAGCTGGCCGGCCTGGCCCAGGTGCGGGAGGAGCTCGCATCGGTCAGCCGGCTCCGGGATGACCTGACCGCGCTGGACCAGCTGCGCTCGGAGGTCGCCGCGCTGGGCTCGCTGCGCCAGGAGCTGAGCGCTCTGGGTCAGCTGCACAGCGAACTGGCTGCCCTGGGCGAGCTGCGGACGGACCTGGGCCGCATGCGCGCGGAGCTCACCGAGCAGCTCTCCGGCGAGCTGCTGGTCGAGCGGATGGTCATGCGCGCCCAGTCGGTGCGCGGGCCGGCGGCCGCGCTGCCCGAACAGCGCAGCACGGACGGCGAGTCGTCCGGCTGGCCGACCTCGTCCGGGTGGGACACCGGCTTCCTGACGGCGGTCGATGCGGAGCCGGTCCAGCGGCCGCTGCCCGAGGCCCTGTCCACGCCGGTGCCCACGCCGGTGCCCACGCCGGTGCCCACCCCGCCCCCGGCTCCCCGTGCCGTCGAGCCCCCGCCCTCGCCGCGGGAGTGGCTCCGCGCGAAGGCCCTGGTCGACCAGCCGGCCGCCGAGCCCGCCCCCCGGCGGCACCGCCGAGCCGCCGAACCCGACAACGACGCCCCGGCCGCCGGCCGGCACGGACGGGCCGTCGAGCCGGGGCACCCCGACCGGCCGACCGGCCCGGCGGAGGCGCCGGGCGACGCCGAGCTGGGCGCCTGGACGAGCGAGCCCTACGGCACCGGCACGTTCACCGGGTCCAGCTGGTCCGCCGCCGCACCGGCCGGGGAGCCGGCGAGCTCCTGGCCCACGGGTCCGGCGCGGTCCCGGTGGGCCGGGGGAGAGCCGGCTCGCGGGGTGCCCGAGCAGTCGGCGACGTCCGGGGACGCCCCGGCACCCCGGCCCGCCCCGGCACCCCGGCCCGCCCCGGAGCCGCAGGGACACGCCCGGCTGGAGCAGATCCTCGCCGAGAGCGGTGTGCCGGCGCCGAGCGGTCGCCGTCGGCGCCGCTACCGCGACGAGGACGACAGCGGGGACGACGTGCTGGCCCGGGTGCTCCGCGGCGAGTAGCCGGGCGCTCCGGGAACGAGGTCCCTCCTCAGCCGATCGGGCCGCGGGAGAGCGCGCCGCCGTCGAGCACGAGCGTCTGCCCCGTCACCCAGCCGGCCTCGTCGGACAGCAGGTAGGCGGCGGCCGCGCCGATGTCCTCGGGGGTGCCCAGCCGGCCCACCGGGTACTGCGCGGCGACCTGCTCCTCGCGCCCGGTGAACAGCGCCTCGGCGAACCGGGTCTTCACCACCGCCGGCGCGACGGCGTTGACCCGCACGGTGGGCCCGAGCTCCACGGCCAGCTGGGTGGTCAGGTTGACCAGCGCCGCCTTGCTGACCCCGTAGGCGGCGATCCCCTCGCTGGACCTCAGCCCGGCCACCGAGGCGACGATCAGCACCGAACCGCCGTGCTCACCCAGCCACGCCCGCCAGGCCTCCTGCACCAGGCCGAGGCTGGCCACGACGTTGGTGTCCAGGATCTTGCGGACGGCGTCCAGCGGCGCGTCCATCAGCGGGCCGTAGACCGGGTTGATGCCCACGTTGCCGACCAGCACGTCCAGGCTGCCGAAGGTGTCGATCGCGGTGCGGACGGCGGCGGCGCGGTGCTCGGCGTCCCCGACGTTCCCCGCGACGGCCACCGCCTTCTCCGGTCCGCCCAGGGCCTCGACCGCCTCGGCGAGCGCCTCCGGCCTGCGGGCGGTGACCACCACCCGGGCGCCCCGGTCGACCAGTGCCCGGGCGATGGCGAGGCCGATGCCCCGGCTCGCCCCGGTGACCAGTGCGGTGCGTCCCTCGAAGCTGCTCACCGTGCTCCTCCCGCTCCGGCACCGGCTCCGCTGCCGGCGCGCGCCTCAACGTATCCAGCGCCGGGTGGTCCCGCGGGACCACCCGGGTGAGCCAGGACACAGCGGTCGGCCGTTGCCCGGGGCGCCGGCCGGTAACAGACTCGATGCCGACACGTCACCTGCGTGACACGCCTCCGGGCGGTTGCAGCGGGCGGGGTGCCCCGCACGACAACCACAGCACAGCACGACCGCAGAGCACGACCGCACAGCACGACTCCGGCCCACGACGACGTGGGACGACGCGACCTGAGTCCGGTACCCGCCAGGGACTGGAACGAGAGGGTGCACCCGGGATGTCGATCCGTCCCTCCCGCGCGGGAGATCCCGCGCCCACTGACCTGCCGCACGTCCTGCCCGCCGCCGGGCTCGCCCCGGCCGCCGAGGCCCCCGCCCGTCTCCGCGTCGGCGTCATCGGCGCCGGCCGGGTGGGCGCCGTGCTCGGTGCCGCGCTCGCCGCCGCCGGCCACGACGTGGTAGCCGCCGCCGGGCTGTCCGCCGCCACCCGCGAGCGCGCCGCCCGCCTGCTGCCCGGGGTGCCGCTGCGCCCTGCGGACGAGGTCGTCGCCGGCAGTGACCTGGTGGTCCTCGCAGTCCCCGACGACACGCTGGCCGGGCTGGTCGCCGGCCTGGCCGAGACCGGCCGCTGGCGCCGCGGCCAGCTGCTCTTCCACACCTCCGGCGCCCACGGCCTGGCCGTGCTCGAGCCGGCCGAGCGGGCCGGTGTCCTGCCGCTGGCCCTGCACCCGGCGATGACCTTCTCCGGCGGGCCCGAGGACGCCCAGCGGCTGACCGCGAGCCCGTTCGGGGTGACCAGCCGGCCCGAGCACCGGCCCGTGGCCGAGATGCTCGTGCTGGAGATGGGCGGCGACCCGTTCTGGGTCGCCGAGGCCGACCGGCGGCTGTACCACGCGGCGCTGGTCACCGGCGCCAACCACCTGGTCACCCTGGTCGCCGAGGCCGCCGACCTGCTCCGCACCGCTGGGGTCGACGCACCCGCGCGGGTGCTGGGCCCGCTGCTCACCGCCGCCCTGGACAACGGCCTGCGCCGCGGTGACCGCGGGCTCACCGGACCGGTCAGCCGGGGCGACGTCGGCACCGTCCGCGACCACCTCGACACCCTCACCGAGCGGGCCCCGGACTCGGTCGACGCCTACGTGACGCTCGCCCGGCGCACCACCGAGCGGGCGCTGGCCGCCGGGCGGCTGAAGCGGCACGAGGCCGAGCCCCTGCTGGAGCTGCTCGACGGCGCGCGGCAGAACGGCGTAGCTCGATGACCGCTGGTCGGCCTCCTTCCGGGTTCCCTCGCGAGCGTGCGAGCGGAGGGGAGAAGGGGGTCCTTCCGCCGATGACCGTGACCACGCGCCCGGCTGTCGCCGCGACCACCGCCGAACTGCGCACGCTCCGCGCCGCCCTGCCCGGCCCCGTCGTCCTGGTGCCCACGATGGGCGCGCTGCACGAGGGCCACCGCACGCTGGTGCGCGCCGCGCGTGCTCGCGGCGGCAGCGTCGTCGTCTCGGTGTTCGTCAACCCGACCCAGTTCGGGCCCGGCGAGGACTTCGACCGCTACCCGCGCACCTGGGACGCCGATCTGGCCGCGCTCGCCGAGGAGGGCGCCGACGTCGTCTTCCACCCGCCGGTCGAGGAGGTCTACCCGCCTGGTTCGGTGGGCGTCACCGTGCAGCCCGGGCCGCTCGGTTCGGTGCTGGAGGGCGCCGTCCGCCCCGGGCACTTCGCCGGCGTGCTCACCGTCGTGGCGAAGCTGTTCGGCCTGGTCCGCCCGGACGTCGCCGTGTTCGGGGAGAAGGACTACCAGCAGCTCACGCTGATCCGGGCGATGGCCCACGAGCTGGCGCTGGGCGTGGAGGTGGTGGGCGCGCCGACCGTCCGCGAGCACGACGGCATGGCGCTGTCCTCCCGCAACCGCTACCTCGACCCGGAACAGCGGGCCACCGCCGCCGCGTTGTCCAGGGCACTGCGCGCCGGGGCCGCGGCCGGGCCGCTGGGCGCCGACGCGGTGCTCGCCGCCGCCCGCACGGTGCTCGACGCGGCCCCCGGCCTGCTCCAGGACTACCTCGAACTGACCGATCCCCAGTTGGGCCCGGCACCGGTGGCCGGACCGGCCCGTCTGCTGGTCGCCGCCCGTGCCGGCAGCACCCGGCTCATCGACAACACCGCGGTCCTCCTGGCCCGCCCGATCGGAGACGACCGATGATGCGCACGATGCTCAAGAGCAAGATCCACCGGGCCACGGTGACCCAGGCCGACCTGCACTACGTCGGCTCGGTGACCATCGACGAGGACCTGCTCGACGCCGCCGACCTGCTGCCCGGTGAGCAGGTGGCGATCGTCGACGTCACCAACGGCGCCCGGCTGGAGACCTACGTGATCCCCGGCGAGCGCGGGTCCGGCGTGATCGGGATCAACGGCGCCGCCGCGCACCTGGTGCACCCCGGCGACCTGGTGATCCTGATCAGCTACGGCCTGATGGACGAGACCGAGGCGAAGTCGTACCTGCCGAAGGTCGTGCACGTCGACGGCGCCAACCGCGTCGTCGAGCTCGGCGCCGACCCGTCCGCCCCGGTGCCCGGCGCCCCCGACCAGCAGCGCAGCGACCGCGGCGTCCCCGTCCGGTGACCGCTGCCGCAGAGATGGTCATTTCTGCGGCAGCGCCTGCGCGGCTGCCGTTGCGGTTGTCGGCGCCGGCCCCCGGCTGGGAGCTGACCGCCGACGTCTGCGTCGTCGGCTCCGGGGTCGCCGGGCTGTGCGTCGCGCTGCACGCCCGCGCCGCCGGGCTGTCGGTCGCCGTCGTCACCAAGGTCGAGGTCGACGACGGCTCGACCCGCTGGGCGCAGGGCGGGATCGCCGCCGTGCTCGACCCGGCCGACACCCCCGCCGCGCACGCCCGGGACACCGAGGTCGCCGGCGTGGGGCTGTGCGAGCCGGCCGCGGTCCAGGCGCTGGTCACCGAGGGGCCGGAGCGGCTGCACCAGCTGATCAGCTGGGGCGCGGCGTTCGACCGCGACACCGCCGGCCGGCTGCTCCTCACCCGCGAGGGCGGGCACTCGACCGACCGGATCGTGCACGCCGGCGGCGACGCCACCGGCGCGGAGGTGCAGCGGTCGCTGGTGCAGGCCGTCGCCGCCGACCCCGGCATCACCCTGGTCGAGCACGCGATGGTGCTCGACCTGATGACCGACGCCACCGGGCGTGCCTGCGGGGTGACCCTGCACGTGCTGGGGGAGGGCAGCGCCGACGGCGTCGGCGCGGTCCGCGCCCGGGCCGTGGTGCTCGCCACCGGTGGCATGGGGCAGGTCTACGCCTCGACCACCAACCCCTCGGTCTCCACCGGCGACGGCGTGGCCCTCGGCCTGCGCGCCGGAGCGGTCGCCACCGACCTCGAGTTCGTCCAGTTCCACCCCACCGCCCTGTACCTCGGTCCCGGCGCGCGCGGGCAGCAGCCGCTGGTCTCCGAGGCGCTGCGCGGTGAGGGCGCGGTGCTGCGCGACGGCGCGGGGGAGCGGTTCCTGGTGGGCGTGCACGAGCTCGCCGAGCTCGCGCCCCGCGACGTCGTCGCCAAGGCGATCACCCGGGTGCAGCTGCGCGACGGCGTCGACCACGTCTGGCTCGACGCCCGGCGCGTCCCCGGCCTGGCCGCCCGCTTCCCGACGATCGTGGCCAGCTGCCGGTCGCACGGCATCGACCCGGTCACCGAGCTGGTGCCGGTGACCCCCGCGGCGCACTACGCCTCCGGTGGGCTCGTCACCGACCTGGCCGGGCGGACGACGGTGCCCGGGTTGTACGCCTGCGGGGAGGCCGCCTGCACCGGCGTGCACGGCGCGAACCGGCTGGCGTCGAACTCGCTGCTGGAGGGCCTGGTCTTCGCCGGCCGGATCGGCGAGGCGCTGGCGCGCGAGCTGCCGGTGCCCGGCACCCCGGCCGGGGCCGACCTCCGCCCGGCGGGCCTGCTGGACGCCGACGTGCGGAGCGCGCTGACCGCGGCCATGTCCGCGCAGGTGGGCGCGCTGCGCAGCGGCGCCGGCCTGGCCGCCGCCGGAGAGCGGATCGCCGCCCTGGCCGCGCGGGCCGGCGACGACGTCGAGCCGGGCGTGCCCGGCTGGGAGACCACCGACCTGTTCACCGTGGCCACCGCGATCACCGCCGCGGCCACCGCCCGCGAGGAGACCCGTGGCTGCCACTGGCGCGAGGACCACCCCGACGCCCACGCCGACTGGCGGGTGCACCTGGACGTGCGCCTGGGCGTCGACGGCGGGGTCACGGTGACCCGCCGCCCGGTGGGCACACCGGTGGAGGTGGAGTGGTGAGCGAGCAGCGGAGCGGACCAGCGAGCGAACCGGGGCATGACGTGGTGAGCGACGACCTGCTGCGTGCCGCGACGGACCTGGCCGGCACCGGCCTGGACGCGGCGTGGGTCGACGAGCTGGTCGAGCGGACGCTCACCGAGGACCTCACCGGTGGCGCGCCGCTGCCCCGGCAGCCCGACGTCGCGGTCGGCTACGACGTCACCAGCGCCGCCACCGTGCCCGGCGACCAGTTCGGGACGGCGGACCTGGTGGCCCGCGCGGACGGCGTCGTCGCCGGGGTGCCGCTGGCCGCCCGGGTGTTCGCCCGGCTGGCCCCCGGTGCCACCCTGACCGCCTCGGTCACGGACGGCGACCGGGTGCGCCGTGGCGACGTGCTGCTCACCGTGCGCGGCCCGGTGCGGGCGCTGCTGGCCGCCGAGCGCAGCGCGCTGAACATCGCCAGCCGGGCCAGCGGCATCGCCACGGCCACCCGCGCGTGGGTCGATGCGGTGGCCGGCACCGGCGCGGTCGTGCTGGACACCCGCAAGACCACCCCGGGGCTGCGGCCGCTGGAGAAGTACGCGGTGCGCTGCGGCGGCGGGTCGAACAAGCGGATGGGCCTCTACGACGTCGCGATGGTGAAGGACAACCACGTCGCCGCCGCCGGTTCGGTCGCCGCCGCCGTCGCCCTGGTGCGGGAGCGGGCGCCGCGGATCACCGTGCAGGTCGAGTGCGACACCCTGGAGCAGGTCGCCGAGGCGGTGGCCGCGGGTGCGGACTTCCTGCTGCTGGACAACATGACCCCCGACCAGCTGCGGCAGGCCGTCGCGCTGGTCGGGAACCGGGAGGTCGAGCTGGAGGCCACCGGTGGGCTCACCCTCGCCGTGGCCGCGGAGGTCGCCGCGACCGGCGTCGACTTCCTCTCCGTCGGGGCCCTGACCCACTCGTCGCCGATCCTGGACCTCGCCCTCGACCTGCGGGCGCCGGACCCGCGCGCCGGGGGCTGACCGTGCTGCTCACCGTGGACGTCGGCAACAGCCACACCGTGCTGGCCACCTTCGACGGCGACCGGCGGGTCGGGGGCTGGCGGGTGACCACCCGGTCGCGGGCCACCGCCGACGAGCTGCTGCTCCTCTGGCGGGGGCTGCTGCGCGACACCGAGGTCACCGGGGTGGCCGCCTGCTCCACGGTGCCCGCGCTGCTGCCGGCGCTGCGCCAGCTGCTGGACTCCCTCGCCGTCCCGGTCACCCTGATCGGGCCGGGCGTGCGCACCGGCGTGCCGCTGCACGTGGACAACCCGCGGGAGGTGGGCGCCGACCGGGTGGTCACCGCCCTGGCCGCCCACGAGCTGTACGGCCGCCGGCCCGACGGCAGCGGCCGGCCGGTCGTCGTCGTCGACTTCGGCACCTCCACCAACGTCGACGCCGTCGGCCCGGGCGGGCAGTTCCTCGGCGGCGCGCTGGCCCCCGGGGTCGAGGTGAGCCTGGACGCACTGGCCACCCGGGCGGCGCAGCTGCGCTCGGTGGAGCTGACGGTGCCCGCCCAGGCGATCGGGAAGAACACCGTGGCCGCGCTGCAGTCCGGCCTGGTGCTGGGCTTCGCCGGGCTCGTGGACGGCCTGGTCGACCGGATCGCGGGGGAGCTGGTGGCCCAGTTCGGCGCCGCGCCGGTGGTGGTCGCCACCGGAGGGCTGCACCGGCTGGTCGCCGACAGCTGCCGGTCCATCGCCGAGCGTGACCCGGACCTCACCGTGCAGGGCCTGCGGCTGGCCTTCGAGCGCCACCAGGGCGGTACCGCCGAGCGCTGACCGGCGCCCGCCGTAGGCTGGGATCCCGTGAGCGAGGAACCCCCCGGCAACGCCGACGACGAACTCCCCGAGCAGCTGCGGGTCCGGCGGGCCAAGCTGGACCGGCTGCGCGAGGCCGGGATCGACCCCTACCCCGTCACGGTGGCCCGCACGGCGAGCCTGGCCGACGTGCGCGCCGAGCACCCGGACCTGCCGCCGGACACGATGACCGGTGCGCGGGTCGGCGTGACCGGGCGGGTGATCTTCTCCCGGAACACCGGCAAGCTCTGCTTCGCGACGCTGCGCGAGGGCGACACCGAGCTGCAGGTCATGCTGTCGATCGACCGGGTCGGCGAGGAGCTCCTGGCGGCTTGGAAGGCCGACGTCGACCTCGGTGACCACGTGCTGGTCACCGGTGAGATCGGGACGTCGCGCCGCGGCGAGCTGTCGGTGTTCGCCGACTCCTGGCAGCTGGCCGCCAAGGCGCTGCGCCCGCTGCCGGTGGCGCACAAGCCGATGAGCGAGGAGCTGCGGGTCCGCCGTCGCTACGTCGACCTGATCGTCCGGGACGAGGCGCGGCGCACCGTGCAGGAGCGCGCCGCGGTGATGAGCGCATTGCGTTCCGGACTCGCCGGGCGCGGTTTCCTCGAGGTCGAGACGCCGATGCTGCAGACCGTGCACGGCGGCGCGGCGGCGCGTCCATTCCGGACGCACATGAACGCTTTCGACCTGGACCTCTACCTGCGCATCGCGCCGGAGTTGTTCCTCAAGCGCTGCATCGTCGGTGGCCTGGACCGGGTGTTCGAGATCAACCGGAACTTCCGGAACGAGGGTGCCGACTCCTCGCACTCCCCGGAGTTCGCGATGCTGGAGTTCTACGCGGCCTACGGCGACTACTCCGACGGTGCCCGCATCACCCGTGAGCTCATCCAGGAATGCTGCGCGGCGCTGTTCGGTGACCACGTCGCGCGGCACCACGACGGCACGGAACTGGACCTGTCCGGCGAGTGGCCGCAGCGGCCGCTGTACGCACTGGTCTCCGAGGCGGTGGGGGAGGAGGTCACCCCGCAGACGCCGGTGGAGCACCTGCGCGCCCTCGCCGAGCGGCACGAGGTCGGGGTCGACCCGGCCTGGCTGCCCGGCAAGGTCGTCGAGGAGCTGTTCGAGGCGCTGGTCCAGCACACGCTGCAGAGCCCGACGTTCGTCGTCGACTACCCGCTGGACACCTCGCCCCTGACCCGCGCGCACCGCACGGAGCCCGGGCTGGCCGAGAAGTGGGACCTCTACATCGGCGGCATCGAGCGGGGCACCGGCTACTCGGAGCTGGTCGACCCGGTCGCGCAGCGCGAGCGGTTCACCCAGCAGGCGCTGCTGGCGGCGGCCGGTGACCCCGAGGCGATGGTGCTCGACGAGGACTTCCTGGAGGCCCTCGAGTACGGCATGCCGCCCACGGCGGGCGTCGGCATGGGCATCGACCGGCTGATGATGACGCTCACCGGACTCGGCATCCGGGAGACGATCCTGTTCCCGCTGGTGCGGCCACTGCATTCCTGACCTGCGTTTTCCCCACACTTCCGCATGAAAGACGTGGGCGGATTGGGGAAATGGCGGGCAATGTGGTGCAATGGTGCTGGCCGACCTCCGGGTCGGGTAATTGCACTGGCCACGGGGGCTGACGCAACAGGAGTGGAACAACAATGGCTCGCAAGGTCCAGGTGATCCTCAGTGACGACCTCGACGACGGCATTCCCGCCGACGAGACGGTGACCTTCGCCCTCGACGGGACGACGTACGAGATCGACCTGTCGGAGAAGAACGCCGCGGAGATGCGCGACGTGTTCGGCAAGTACGTCTCGGCGGCGCGCAAGGTGAGCAGTCGCGGCACCCGGGCCTCCGGTGCCGGGCGTTCCCGGGCGACCGGTGGCGGTGGCCGGATGGACCGCGAGCAGGCCGGCGCCATCCGCGACTGGGCCCGCAAGAACGGCCACGAGGTCAGCGACCGCGGCCGCATCCCGGCCAGCGTCGTCGAGGCCTTCGAAGCGGCTCACTGAAAGAGGACCCCGTCCTCCTCACCCCTCGCGAACTCGGGGCGAGCCTCTGGACGGGGCCACCTGACGGCGCCTGCGAGGGGGCCGTTCCAGCACGTCGCCACGGCCCGGCTCCCCACGGAGGGAGCCGGGCCGTCGGCGTCTCCAGGTCCGGCGGCTGCGCCCGGGAGCACCTGTCAGGTGCGTCGGGAGGGTGCTCCCTCGCGCCACGGCGCACGGACGGCGCCGCGGCGCTCAGCAGTCGAACACCGACCAGCAGATGTCGTTGCGCAGCCGCTGGTCGTCCAGGACCAGCTCCCGGACCGCCGCCGGGAGCTGGTCGCGCTGCCACCGGCACTCGCGTCGCCCGGCAGCCTCCGCCTCGCCCTCCGGCGCAGCCGCTCGGGCGGCCTTGATCGCGTAGGCGGCCGCCCCCAGGTCGTGCGCAGCCACGTGCGCCACCGCCGCGGCCTGGCCGGCGGCGTACGCGGCGTGCCGGGGTGCCCCGGTCAGGTCCCGGGCCGCGCCCATGGCGTGGCCGCCCGCCGCGCGCGCCCGCATCATCGGGACCTCGCCGCGCACCCAGGCGCGGGCGTGCTCGATCGCCCGGCGCGGTCGCGGGTCCGCCGGCCGGGCCGCCTCGAACAGCGGGAGCACGTGCTCCGCGCACGACGCCGCCCACAGGGCGAGCAGGTGGTGGTCGGCGTCGGTGAGCGTCCCGCCGCGGCGGACCGTCACCAGTCGGGGGTCCGGCACTCTCGGGAGGATCACGGTGGAGCTCCTGTCCGCTCGGGGCGTCCGCTGACGGCGTAACGGCGGCACGGGGGCGGCGGAACACCGTCAGTGGGACGACAGTTGACTCTCACGAGCCCCCGATCAGGTCTGACGGCCTCGTCTCGGCGCAGGTCGGGCGGTGCGAACTACAGTGGAACGACCGGTGCCCCAGCGCGCCGACGTACGTCGGGTGTCCACCGTCCCCTGCCGGGGACACGAGCACAGCAGGTCCAGCCGGTCAGAGGGAGATACAGCAGATGTTCGAACGGTTCACCGACCGAGCCCGTCGGGTGGTCGTCCTGGCCCAGGAAGAGGCCCGGATGCTCAACCACAACTACATCGGCACCGAGCACATCCTCCTGGGTCTGATCCACGAGGGTGAGGGCGTCGCTGCCAAGGCGCTCGAGTCCCTCGGCATCTCGCTGGAGGGTGTCCGGCAGCAGGTGGAGGAGATCATCGGCCAGGGCCAGCAGGCCCCGTCCGGGCACATCCCCTTCACCCCCCGCGCCAAGAAGGTGCTCGAGCTGTCCCTGCGCGAGGCGCTGCAGCTCGGCCACAACTACATCGGCACCGAGCACATCCTGCTCGGCCTGATCCGCGAGGGCGAGGGCGTGGCCGCCCAGGTGCTCGTGAAGCTCGGCGCCGACCTCAACCGCGTCCGCCAGCAGGTCATCCAGCTGCTCTCCGGCTACCAGGGCAAGGAGCCGGCCGCTGCCGGTGGCCCGGCCGAGGGCACGCCGTCGACCTCGCTGGTCCTCGACCAGTTCGGCCGCAACCTGACCCAGGCTGCCCGCGACTCCAAGCTCGACCCGGTCATCGGGCGGGCCAAGGAGATCGAGCGGGTCATGCAGGTCCTGTCGCGGCGGACCAAGAACAACCCGGTCCTGATCGGTGAGCCCGGCGTCGGCAAGACCGCCGCCGTCGAAGGGCTGGCCCAGGCGATCGTCAAGGGCGAGGTGCCCGAGACGCTGAAGGACAAGCAGCTCTACACCCTCGACCTCGGCGCCCTGGTCGCCGGTTCCCGCTACCGCGGTGACTTCGAGGAGCGGCTGAAGAAGGTCCTCAAGGAGATCCGCACCCGCGGCGACATCATCCTGTTCATCGACGAGATCCACACCCTCGTCGGGGCGGGCGCTGCCGAGGGCGCGATCGACGCCGCCAGCATCCTCAAGCCGATGCTGGCCCGCGGTGAGCTGCAGACCATCGGCGCCACCACGCTGGACGAGTACCGCAAGCACCTGGAGAAGGACGCCGCGCTCGAGCGCCGCTTCCAGCCCATCCAGGTCAGCGAGCCGACCCTCGCCCACACGGTGGAGATCCTCAAGGGCCTGCGCGACCGCTACGAGGCCCACCACCGGATCAGCATCACCGACAGCGCCCTCGTGGCCGCGGCGACGCTGGCCGACCGGTACATCTCCGACCGCTTCCTGCCGGACAAGGCGATCGACCTGATCGACGAGGCCGGTGCCCGGATGCGGATCAAGCGGATGACCGCTCCGCCGGACCTCCGCGAGTTCGACGACCGGATCGCCGGCGTCCGCCGCGAGAAGGAGTCGGCGATCGACGCGCAGGACTTCGAGAAGGCGGCCTCTCTCCGCGACAAGGAGAAGCAGCTGCTGGGCGAGAAGGCCGAGCGGGAGAAGGCGTGGAAGGCCGGCGACATGGACGTCGTCGCCGAGGTCGACGACGAGCAGATCGCCGAGGTGCTGGCCAACTGGACCGGCATCCCGGTCTTCAAGCTCACCGAGGAGGAGACCTCACGGCTGCTCCGCATGGAGGACGAGCTCCACAAGCGGATCATCGGCCAGGAAGAGGCCATCAAGAGCGTCAGCCAGGCGATCCGGCGCACGCGGGCGGGCCTGAAGGACCCCCGTCGTCCCGGCGGCTCGTTCATCTTCGCGGGCCCCTCGGGTGTCGGTAAGACCGAGCTGGCCAAGGCGCTCGCGCAGTTCCTCTTCGGCGAGGACGACGCCCTCATCCAGATCGACATGGGCGAGTTCCACGACAAGTTCACCGTGTCGCGGCTCGTCGGTGCGCCTCCCGGCTACGTCGGTTACGACGAGGGTGGCCAGCTGACCGAGAAGGTGCGGCGCAAGCCGTTCTCGGTGGTCCTCTTCGACGAGATCGAGAAGGCGCACGCCGATGTCTTCAACACGCTGCTCCAGGTGCTGGAGGACGGCCGACTGACCGACGGCCAGGGCCGGATCGTGGACTTCAAGAACACGATCCTGATCCTGACCACGAACCTCGGGACGCGGGACATCTCCAAGGCCGTCGGCCTCGGCTTCCAGGCCGGGAACGACAACCAGAGCAACTACGAGCGGATGAAGCTCAAGGTCAACGAGGAGCTCAAGCAGCACTTCCGGCCGGAGTTCCTCAACCGCATCGACGACATCGTCGTGTTCCACCAGCTGACCGAGGACGAGATCGTCCACATCGTGGACCTCATGCTCGGCCGCCTGGAGACGCAGCTGAAGAACAAGGACATGGCGATCGAGGTCACCCCGGCGGCGAAGAAGCTGCTGGCCGCCCGGGGCTTCGACCCGGTGCTGGGTGCCCGCCCGCTGCGGCGGACCATCCAGCGCGAGATCGAGGACGCGCTGTCGGAGAAGATCCTCTACGGCGAGCTGACCAGTGGTCAGATCGTGGTGGTCGACGTCGACGAGTCCGACGAACCGACCAAGTCGACCTTCACCTTCCGCGGTGAGGCCAGGCCGATCGACGTGCCCGACACGCCGCCGGTGGCGCTCTCCGGTGCGGACGGCGACGACGAGGGCCCGGCCACGCAGGCCGAGTGACCCGTAGGTCTCCACAGGGGCCGTCTCCCACCCGGGAGGCGGCCCCTGCGTCATGTCCGTGCCCCCGGCTCCCGGGATCAGCTGACCTGATCGTGGGGGGGGGGGGGGGGGGGGGGGGGGGGGGGGGGGGGGGGGGGGGGGGGGGGGGGGGGGGGGGGGGGCGGGGGCCCGGGGGGGGGGGGGGGGGGGGG